>JAHCKJ010000270.1 GCA_026125835.1 Sphingopyxis sp. | reverse complement strand
CGCGGGCGAAGGCGATACGCGCAGCCTCGTCAACCTGCTCGTCGAGCACATTGAGTTCGCCGATGTCGTGATCGTCAACAAGGCAAGCGTGGTCGATGCCGGGCAGCTTCAGGTCGTCAAGCAGGTCGTCGCCTCGCTCAACGCCGACGCGCGCATTTGGCATCGGCAAGAAACAGGCCGACCGTTCACTGACCCATCGCTCGGGTCTCGTCAGAGCTAACGCGTCGTGCGAAAAGTCGCGAGTGTATGAACGAGGCATTCACCACTGCCGAATGGTCGAGGCCTTCATAGGTGCGTGCATCGACTTGGGTTCCGGCAGGCCCGGGCGAACCCGCGCCCTTCGCCCAGCCGCGTGTTGGCAACCGGGACTCTGACATTGCGGCGCCGGATAGGTGGGTTCTGGTTGGGTGAGGTTCGCCCGCGGGCGTCTGGCCGTTTTGCCTTGCTCTTTGGAAGCTGCGCTCGTTGCCGTCCATCGCTCGCATCTGATCGATGTCAGAAATCCGCTGTCAGCGAGGCCAGGATGCGGCGACCCGGCATCGGGGCGAAGCCGCCGCCGCCGAACACGCGCCAGCCATAGACATTTCCCACGTTCCGGGCCTGCAGGCGAACCACCGTGGGAATCTTGCCTACCGTCGTGCGATATCGCGCGCCGATATCGACAACGGTGCGGGCGGGAATGTCGAGGCTGTTGTCGGCGCGAGCGGTGCGCGTGCCCTCGTGCACAACGCGCATGTCGATCGATATACCCGGGAGCGCGGCGATGCGATAATCGGCATTCACATCGACAAGTACACCGGTTCGCCCGATCGGCCGGTCCCCGAGCCGCCCTTCGTCGACGGCCTGCCCAGTCACGCGCGGGCGCAGCAGTACGGCGCCCGCGACAAGGCTGAGCCCGGCGATCGGCTCGCCCGAAAGCGAAAATTCGGCGCCCCGGTGGATGACCGTCCCCAGCGTCCGATAGACCCCGTCGCGGCTGTCGATCTCGAAATAGGGTTTGCGAATGTCGAACAGCGCCGACACGAGCCGGATGCCGCCGGGAAAGGCATAGCGCAGGCCAAGCTCTTTTTGCCTGGTCCGAAGCGCCGGCAGCGCTTCGTTGCGGTTCGTCGCATTGCCCGGGGCGGTGCCGCTTTCCTCAAGCCCGCGCGTCGTCGCGCCGTACAGCGTCAAGCGGTCGGTCGGGGTGATCGCCAGCGCGGCATTCCACAGCCACGGCCGGTCGCGCCGCGTGTCGGCGGCTTGCCCCGGCTGCGTCACCGTCTTGCGATAGTCGGTGCGGGTAATCCCCAGATTGAGTTCGCCCACTCCGGGCCAGCGCATTTCATAACCCGCGGCATAGCTCATCTGGCGCACCTGATCCTCGGTCAGCGCGCCATAGGTGCGTACCGGTTCGGGGCGCGGATCGGGAACCCCGATCACCGCATCGCCAAGTTCGGCGACATCGTATCCCCCATAATCGCTCAGCTTGCGCCGCCCGCGCGCCGACAGCAAAATGCGGTGACGCCGGGCCCCCTCGGCGAACACCCGGCTGACCCGAAACTCGCCCGATGTGGACGCGGCGCGTTGATCCTTGCCGCTGACGACGACCAACTGCCCCACGCCGTCCCGTGCCACGTCGTCAAAATAGAGCGAGGCGAAATCGTCGCGCGTGAAGCGACTGTTGAAGAGTCCCGCGGCAATGTTCCATTCGCCGAGTTTCGCCTTGGCGATGCCGCCGTAATTCTGGCTGTGTCCCTTCCATTGCGCCCATTGCTGGCCATAGAAGCGGCGACGTTCGACCTTCGGCGGCAGAAAGCTGCCGTCGGTGTACAAGGTAGGCGACTGTTCTTCGTCACCATAGTCATAGCGCGCGAAAAAGCCGGTAAGTTCGACATCGTTCGCGGGCCGCCAACGCGTCACATTGCCATAGCTGACGAACCATGCGCTGGCGCCGCTGACATATTGGTCGTCGAACAGCCCGAAGCCGAAATTCACGCCCAGCCGATCGGACACGGGAATGGCGGCGTCGACGACGAGGTCGGGCCCCAGATATTCGCCGCTGCTGACCCGCACGCTGACAACCCTATCGTCACCTGCCCGGCGCAGGTCGGTATCGACGATCCCCGTCGGCGCGGGAAAGGGGTAGCCGAAGGCGGTAAGCCCGAGCCGTACCGTTGTCCCGCGGATCACAACATCGGTGATCCCGCCGGCGCGGTCGAAATACAACCCCTCGATCCGCGCATTGCCCGCGTCATTCGCCGAAAAACCGCGCACGTCGCCGCTGGCATAGATGCCGACCGATTCATTGCCGACGCTTTTGCCGAAACCATCCTCGGCCTCGCGCACCGCATTTTCGTCGGCGCGCTGTGCGAGCGCCGGATCCGCGAGAGCCAGCGCGATCAGCGCAGCGCCGGTACGCCGAATCACAGGCCGATCGCCAGTCGCACGCGGACCGTGCGCGGCGCGCCGGGGGTGATCCACACGTCGCTGTACGAGCTTTCGAGATAATAAGTGTCGAACAGATTTTCGGCGTCGAGGTGCACCGCAATCCCGCGCCGGACCTGCCACGAGAGGTTGAGCCGCGCGGTCACATAATCGGGCAGGCGAAAGCCGCTCGCGACGTCGTCGCCGGGGCGTTCACCGACATAGGTCACGCCGGTGCCGATCCCGATCGACCCCGGCGCATCGCCGTTCGATTGCCAATGGCCGTAAAAGGCACCCGAATGGCGCGGCACATTGCTGAGCCCGCTGCCCACCAGCGCGGGGCGCGTGTCGCGGACCAGCCTGGCGTCGGTGTAGGCGTAAACGGCGGTGAGCGAAAAGCGGTCGTCGAGCCGATAATTGGCGTCGAACTCGACGCCCTTGCTGCGCGCGCGGCCCGCCGCAATCTGAAATCCGTTGTTCGCGGGATCGGTGACGAGGATATTGTCCTTGGTGATGCGGAACAGCGACAAGGTACCGGTCAGCTTCTTGTCCAGCAGCGCATATTTGATGCCGCCCTCCCACGCTTCGCCACGTTCGGGGGCGAAGGGATCGGAAGCCGCATCGACACCCTGGTTGAAGCGGAAGGATTTGCCCCAGCTGATATAGGCCGAAACATTGTCGTTCGGTGCAATGGTCAGCGCCGCGCGTGGGCTGGTGACTG
>JAHCKJ010000027.1 GCA_026125835.1 Sphingopyxis sp. | reverse complement strand
GACAGATCGGCGCGTCGCAGAGCAGCGGCAACACCAGGTCGGCGGGGCTGAGCGCCGGCGTGGCGGTGGCCCGCAAGGGGATCGACTGGACCTATAAATTGCGCGCGCAGGCCGATTACCAACGCACCAACGGCCGCACCTCTGTCGAACGCTATGTTGCCGAGCTGGAGCCGCAATACCGGATCGACGACCGCAGTTTCGCTTATGGCCTGGCGCGGTGGGAGAAGGACCGGATCCTGGGTTACGACACGCGGTGGAACCTGTCGGGTGGCTTCGGATACAAGCTGCTCGACAACAAGAAGACCACGCTCAGCCTGAAGGGCGGTCCGGCTTTTCGCCAGACCGATTTTGTCCGTGGCGGCGAGGATACCGAACTGACCGCGCTTGCGGGTCTGGATTTCGGCTGGCAGATTTCACCGACCTTGCGGCTGACGCAGGTGGCATCGACAATCATCGGCGAGGCGAACTTGTCGACCAGCTCGCTGACCGCGCTCAATGCCAAGCTCACCGGCGCGCTGTCGGCGCGCTTCGCCTATTCGGCGCAGATCGACACCAGCCCGCCGCCTGGCATCGAAAGCGTCGATACCCAGACGCGGTTCACGTTGGTGTACGGCTTTTAACATTTGTCATCCCGGCCTACGCCGGGATGACGAAAGCGAGGGCCGCCAACGGCGATTATTTGATCGCCGCCAGCGTGTAGAGAAATTCGGCAAAGCCCATCGTCGCGTCGACCAGCCCCGCGACCTTGGGGTTGGTCGAATCGATCAGATAATATTCGTCGGGAGCGTGCGCGCCCGACCCGTGGCCGGTGCCGAAATGTCCCGCCGGGATCGACACCGGCGGCGCGGTAAAGGTCGCCCCGGGCCAGCTGCCCGCGAGCCGCGCGTTGAGGTTCGTCGCAACCCCCATCTGCTTGTAGGTCGCAAGTCCGGTGCGGATCAGGCGGCTGTCCTCGGCGACCTCCGTCGGATCATAGCCGCCCGAGACATTGACCTCGACATCCTGGAAGCCATGTTTGTCGAGATGCGCACGCAGCTTCTGCTCCGCCTCGGCGCGCGTCTGGTTGGGGACGAGGCGGAGGTCGAGCTTGGCGACCGCCCGGCCGGGCAGGATCGTCTTGCCGCCGGGGCCGGTATAGCCCGCGACGAGCCCCTCGATATTGACCGTCGGTTCCTGCGCGAGGCGGATCAGCGCGTCGTCATAGGCGAGGTTGTCGATCCAGTGGGTGACGCCGAGCGCCGCCTTTTGCTGCGCCTCGTCGCCGGCCTTGGCGGCTTCGCGGATCAGGCTTTTCTCGCGGTCGGTGAGCGGGCGGACATTTTCGAACCAGCCCTCGATCGCGGGCTTGTTGCCGTCGGGGGTGACCAATGTCTGGAGCGCCTGCACCAGCCGCCAGGCGGGCGAATCGACCATTGCCTTCAGGCTGGAGTGAATGTCGCCCTTTGGCCCGCGGCCCCATTTCTCGCCGCTGGCGACCAGTTCAAGTTCGATGATCCCTTTCGAGCCGAGGTTGACGGTGACATTGCCGTTCTGGCCCTGCGAGGCGAAGGGGATGAAGATGCCTTCGCATTTTTTCAGCGCGGCGAGGATGTTGGGCTTGGTCGCGATCTGGCGGAAATGCGGCGAGCCGATCTCCTCCTCGCCCTCGCAGACGAGGACGATGTTGACCGGCAGCTTGGCCTTGGCGGCGCGGATCGCATGCAGCGCGGCAAGGAAGGCCGCCTCAGGTCCCTTCTGGTTCACCGCGCCGCGGCCCATGATCGCCTTGCCGAAACCGGGGCGATCGACCATCCGGCCTTCGAGCGGCGGCGACGACCATTCGGCGGGGTCGAACTGTTTGACGTCGTACATGAAATAGATGCCGAGTGTGCGCGGGGCGCCGACGTCGATCGTGCCGAACACGCCGGGATGGCCGTCGGTGGGGACGATCTCGACATTGCTGAACCCCGCGTCGCGCGCAAGCTCGGCCATATAAGCGGCGCCCTCGGCCATGTTGCGGTTTTCCGCGGCGATCGACGGCAGCGCGATCCAGTCGCGGATGCGCTTGATCGACGCGTCCTTGCCGGCTTCGGCGGCCTTGCGGATCGCGGCGGACTGGCTGCTCGCGGCGAGGGCGGGGAAGGGCGCCATCACCGCAGCGCCCGCGCCGAGCATGGCGGCGCCGCGAATCAGGTCGCGGCGGTTCGGTCGGTCGGCGTTGCGGAAATCCATGGCTTGTTCCCCTGCGTCAGATGTGTCGCGGGGAGTGTGGCGGATTGCGAATAGAAGGCAAGCGTCGCGCGAATGAAGCGCCGGTCAGGCGGCGTTGCGCACTGCGTAAATGGCCGGACGGTAGCGAGGTTCGGGCGGCGTTTCGCCCCGTTCGGCGGAGACTTCCAGCCACAGCCGCATCGCGATTTCGATCTGGCGCGCGGCCTCTTCGGCCGTGGCGCCATGCGCACTGCAATGTTTGAGGTCGGGCACATCGGCGATCCAGCAGTCGTCGTCGGCCGACCAGAACAGATTGATGTGATAATGGGCGCTCATGGTTTGATCATATCCAGTCCGTTAGCATCGATCATATCAAGCAATTGCCGGATTTTATAGGGTTTCGCATCCTTGCCACTCGGCTGGAGATTCAGATTGCCGGGCACATCGTGGTGCTGGAAGATATGATGGCTGCAACTCTCACTCTCAACGGCCTCACACTCCGGCCAGCAACCCCTCGTCCTTGATCCGCTGCTGCCAGAGCTTGGGCGCGTTGACGTGGACATTCTGGCCTTCGCTGTCGACCGCGACGGTCACCGGGAAGTCGCTGACCTCAAACTCGTAGATGGCTTCCATGCCGAGGTCGGCGAAGCCGACGACCTTGCTGCCCTTGATCGCACGCGCGACGAGGTAGGCCGCGCCGCCGACCGCCATCAGATAGGCGCTCTTGTGCTTGGCGATCGCCTGCGTCGCGGCGGGACCGCGTTCGGCCTTGCCGACGCAGGCGAGCAGGCCTTGATCGAGCATCATGTCCATGAACTTGTCCATGCGCGTCGCGGTGGTCGGACCGGCGGGGCCGACGATTTCCTCGCCAACCGGATCGACCGGGCCGACATAATAGATGACGCGGTCGCGGAAGCTGACGGGCAGTTCCTCGCCCTTCGCCAGCATTTCGGCGATGCGCTTGTGCGCGGCGTCGCGGCCGGTGAGCATCTTGCCGTTCAGGAGCAGGCGGTCGCCCTGTTTCCAGCTCGCGACGACTTCGGGGGTCAGATGGTCGAGGTCGACGCGGATCGCCGCGGTGTCGGGTTGCCAGTCGATCTGCGGATAGTCGGCGAGCACCGGCGGTTCGAGGAAAGCAGGGCCGCTGCCGTCGAGCGTCACATGCGCGTGGCGCGTCGCGGCGCAGTTCGGGATCATCGCGACGGGCTTCGACGCCGCGTGGGTCGGCCAGTCGGCGATTTTGACGTCGAGCACGGTCGCAAGCCCGCCGAGTCCCTGCGCGCCGATGCCAAGTGCGTTGACCTTTTCATAAAGCTCGATGCGCAGTTCCTCGGTCGGATTGCTCGGCCCGCGCGCGAGCAGCTCGGTCATGTCGATCGGGTCCATCAGCGACTGTTTGGCGAGCAGCATCGCCTTTTCCGCGGTGCCGCCGATGCCGATGCCGAGCATGCCGGGCGGACACCAGCCGGCGCCCATCTGCGGCACCATTTCGAGCACCCAGTCGACGATCGAGTCCGACGGGTTCATCATCTTGAACTTCGACTTGTTCTCGCTGCCGCCGCCCTTCGCGGCGACGTCGATCACGACCTTGTTGCCCGGCACCATCTCGACATTCAGGACCGACGGCGTGTTATCCTTGGTATTCACGCGGCTGAACGCCGGGTCGGCGAGGATCGAGGCGCGCAGCTTGTTCTCGGGGTGGAGATAGGCCTTGCGCACCCCCTCGTCGACGATCTGTTGCAGGCTGCGCGGGCTGTCGAGGCGGCAGTCCATGCCCCATTTGATGAAAACGGTGACGATGCCGGTATCCTGGCAGATCGGGCGATGCCCCTCGGCGCACATGCGGCTGTTCGAGAGGATCTGCGCCATCGCGTCCCTGGCAGCGGGCGACACTTCGCGTTCATAGGCGGCGGCGAGCGCGCGGATATAATCCATCGGATGAAAATAGCTGATATACTGGAGCGCGTCGGCGATGGTTTCGACGAGGTCGTCTTCGCGGATGATGACGGTGTTCATGTGCAGCCTTTCGCCCTGTTCGCGGGATTCGCGGGAATCCCTAGACCCCGCCGCGCGGAGTGGGAAGGGGTCAGGCGCGGCCCGGATCGACGAGCGGGCGTTTGCGGGCGAGCGCCTGCCAGCTGCCCACCGCAGCCAGCGCGAGTAGCAGCAACCAGCCCGCCGCCGCCGACGGGACCAGCGCCCATGCGAAAGCGGCGGGGGTGATGAGTGCCATCACGGTCGGGATCGCGGCGAGGATCGCGATGGTGCCGGACAAGGCCCACCAGCGGCCGAGCTGCGTGGCGGCGGCGCCGATGACGACGTTGGTAGCCGCGAGCAGGAGGAACTTCGCCGCGACGGGGTAGGGCAGGCTGGCCATGGCGGGCGAATAATCGCCCATAGTGAAGGCCGCCTGGATGTCCAACAAGAGCCGGTTTTCCCAGGCATCGCACAATGCCGCCGCGATCGGGAGCAGCGCGGCGGCCAGCAGCGGGCGAAGGCGCAGTTCACGCCAAAGCGCGAGACAGCCGCTGGCGAGGAAGCCGGCATAGAGCAGCATGTAGAGATAATCCTGCTCGTTCCCCGCGCGCATCGCGGCGAGGCGCGTCACCTGCTGCGGGTCGGTGAAAAAGCCGAAGATCGCCTCGAGATCGGCCTGGCTGCCGGCAAATTCGAACGCAAGCACGGGCGGCCCATAGCCGGGGGCGATGTCGTGGCCGCTTTGCGGGAAGACCTGCGTCAGGTGGACCCCGAACAGTAGCACGGCGATGCCAAATGCCAGCGTCCAGATCCACGCGCGCGTCGGTGCGGGCGGGCGCTCGCGCTGTGCCTCGATCCATTGCTGAAGCCCCCCGACCATCGATCAGATGTCCGGCGGAGCGCGGCGGCTCACCTTATTGGCACTCGGCGCATTTGCCGCGCACTTCGATCACCGGGCGTTCGGCGGCGAAGCCGGTGGCGTTGGCGGCGGCGCGAACCCCGGTCGAAAGCTTGTCGTCATCGACATGGACCGCCGTGCCGCATTCGTCGCAGATCAGGAAGATGCAGTCGTGGAGGCAGCCGGGATGGCTGTTGGCGACAAAGGCGTTGGCGCTTTCGACGCGGCGGACGAGGTTGTTGGCGACGAACAGGTCGAGGATGCGATAGACGCTGTTCGGCGCGACGCGCTTGCCGCGTTTCTGCGAGACGATATCGGCGATTTCATAGGCGCTGGCGGGTTTGCCGATTTCGGCAACGACGTCGAAAATCTGCGCGCGCATGTCGGTCCACGCTTCGCCGGCGTTTTCGAGCGCGGTTTGCGCCGCCCTGGCGAGCGAGGCGCCGCTCGCCTCTACATGCGGATGGTCGTGCTTGCCCATTGCCATTTCCTCGTGCCGCGGGACATCCCGCGCCGGTGCCGTACATGTAGAGCGTCTGGCCGGTGCCCGCAAGTTGCGGACGGTCCGTTTCGGCGCCGCGGTCAGTGCCGTGCGCGGCGGTTGAGGTCGTGGGCCAGGGCGACAACCGCGACGCCGACCATGGTGGCCAGAACCTCGCTGCCGTCATGCGGTCGCGACAGCGCGCCCGCCATCATGCCGAGGCCAAAGCTGCCGACGCCGAACGGCATCATATAACCGTGGCTGAGCACGCCCGAAACGAGGGTGACCAGTGCAAAGCCGATCGCAATGACCAGTCCGACCTCGTGGAACAGGTGATTGTCGAACGCGACGCCCAGCGATGCGATCGATGCGAACAGCACCGTGCTGGCCAGGCAATGGACCAGGCACAGCCCCGACAGCCCCATCGCCAGCTGGTCCCCCGACAGCGACGTCAACGGACGCGAATCGCGCGCAGCCCGCACCACCGCGCCGAGGCGCGTCAGGACAGGGGCAGGGCTGGCGACTTGGGTCACCCGATTCTCCGTTGGGCAATGGCTCGCCGCCGATATGGCATAACATGACAAAGGTTACAATGTCTCATTCCGATACCTGGCGGCGATTTGCCGGGACGAGGGAATAGGTACGGTCGGACAGGCGTATGCGTGGCATGAGCACCCGACCTGTCGCCGACATCCGTTCGCTTGTTGCCCGACGGAAGACAATGCACCGTCCGCTGCGGATCGCTTTGTTTTCAGGTAATTATGATTGTGTGCGCGACGGTGCGAACCGCGCGCTCAACCGCCTCGTCGCGCATGTAGAAGGCCGGGCGGGGATGGCAGTGCGGATCTATTCGCCGACAGCGCCGCGCAAGGCGTTCGCGTCGGTCGGGGAGATTGTTTCGGTGCAATCGCTGTGTATTCCTGGGCGTCCCGAATATCGGCTGGCGCTGGGGCTGACCCGCGCTGCGCGCGCCGACCTCGACGGTTTTGCACCGGATGTCGTCCATGTATCTGCGCCCGACCTGCTGGGGCGTCAGGCGCAAAAATATGCGCGCGCCGCTGGTATTCCCGTGGTCGCCAGCCTGCACACCCGGTTTGAAACCTATCTGGATTATTACCGGCTCGGTCTGTTGCGCCGCCCGGTCGACCGCTATCTGGACCGATTTTATGGCGACGCCGACCATATCCTCGCGCCGACGCCGCCGATCCGCGACGAGATGGCGGGCCGGTTCGGCGACCACAAGGTTTCGATCTGGTCGCGCGGCGTCGACCCCCGCAATTTTTCGCCGACGCTGCGCAGCGAAGCGTTCCGGCGGCATCTGGGATATGGGCCGGGCGAAACCGTTCCGTTGTTCTTTGGTCGGCTGGTGCTGGAAAAGGGACTGGGAATCTTCGCCGAGACGATCGGCCTGTTGCGTCGACGGGGATACGCGGTCCGGCCGCTCGTGGTTGGCGAAGGGCCGGCGCGCGACTGGCTGGCGCGGCGTTTGTCCAATGTCACCTATCTCGGCTTTCTGGACGGACCCGAGCTGGGACAAGCCGTGGCCAGCGCCGACATCCTGATCAATCCCAGCGTCACCGAAGCTTTTGGCAATGTGAACCTGGAGGCGATGGCCGCAGGGTTGGCGGTCGTTTCGGCCGATGTCGACAGTGCGTCGGCCTTGATCGACCATGGCCGTACCGGCCTGCTGGTGGCGCCGGATGACGCGTGTGCGTATAGCGACGCCGTCGCGTCGCTGGTCGATCATCCCGCGCGGCTGGCGGCATTGCGCCGTGCCGCGACCGCGATCGCCGACCGGTATCGCTGGGATGCCGTCCTGGACGACGTGGTCGATGTCTATGACCGCCTGGCGGGGCGTCATCCGGCCTTGCATTGTAGCAGGGTGGCTTGACAATGCGGTGTATGACACCCGTGTTTTTCCCGGCCTCCCCGTGAAGATCCGCTGGAGCAAGACCGGCGGCTTTGCCGACGATGTCGCTGCGATGCGGCGCTATGCGCGTTCGCTCACCCGCGACCGCGATGACGCCGAGGACGTGGTGCAGGACGCGCTCGTCCGTGCGATCGAACGTCAGGCGACCTTTCGCCCCGGGGGCGACCGACGGCGGTGGTTGCTGGCCATCGTGCATAATGTGTTTGTGTCCGGAACCCGCCGCGAGGCCGCCGAAGCGCGGCGCAACGACCGCTTTGCCGACGAGCAGGCCGCGCATTTGGACGCCGCACAGGAATTGCGCGTGCGGCTTGCGGAGATCGCCCGCCGCTTTGCGGCGTTGCCCGACCATCATCGCGCGGTGCTACACCTGACGGCGGTCGAGGGGATGAGTTATCAGCAATGCGCCGATGTGCTGGGCATTCCGGTGGGAACGGTCATGTCACGCCTGTCGCGGGCGCGGGCGGCGTTGCGCGAACAGCAGGCAGACCGGGCGGAACCGGCGCTGCGTATTGTGGGAGGGCGAGATGGCAAGCATAGCGACTGAGCAGGAGATCGAGGCCTATATCGACGGTCAGCTTGACGCCGAGGGGCGCTTTGCGGTCGAGGATTATCTGGGCCTGCACCCCGACAAGGCAGCGCAGGTGATGGGCGATCTGGGTCGGCGAAGCGCGTTGCAGCTTCTGTCGCGCGGTGCCGAACGCGCGGATCGCGGTGCGGTTCGCGATGCGGCGGGTGAAACGGCGGCAACGGGATTTTGGCGGCGGCAGCGAGTACCGGTGGCGGGGTTCGCACTCGCCGGGCTGGCCGCGCTTGCCCTTGCCATCGTCCAGGGGCCGCCGGCCTATATCGACGATGCCCTGGCTTCGCACCGCGTCGCCGCGATGCGGGCGGATATGGCGTCGCAACTGGAAGCACCGTCGTTCGATGCCGCGGAAATTCGGCGTGCCACCCGTATCGCGTTGCCGCCGCTGCCGACCGACTGGAAAGTGACCGACGTCCAGTTGTTTCCCACCCACCGCGGACCGGCCATCGTGATGGCGCTGCAGACCAAGGAGGGCGACCAGTTTTCGCTGTTCACCAAGCGCGGCCACAACGGCGCCCCCGAGGAACCCGACGCCATTCGCGACGGCGCCCATTCGGTGGCCTATTGGCGGCGCGGCGATATGTCCTTTGCGCTGGTCGGCGACGGCGGACCGGCGGCTGTCGATGCGCGCGCGGAGGTGCTGGCGCGCACATCGTCATGACCGCACAGGACATTCGGTGACAGGCGGCCGGGCAGTGCCGCGCCTTCAGCCTTGTTCATTCTCCTCTGTCCGCAACGCCTTGCGGTCGAGCTTGCCGATCATTGTCTTGGGCAGGTTCAGCCTGACTTCGACCGCCTTTACGCGCTCGTGCTTGCCGAGCCGGGGATTGAGCCACGCGGCCAGCGCCTCGCCCGAAACGTCAAATCCTTCCTCCAGCGTCACGAACGCCTTGGGCGCCTCGCCGCGATAAGCGTCGGGGACGCCGAGCACGATCGCTTCCTTGACCGCGGGATGCTCGTAGAGATGCGCCTCGATGACGCTGGGATAGACTTTGAACCCGCCGACCGCGATCATGTCCTTCAGCCGGTCGACGATGCGGATATAGCCGCCCTCCTCGACCACCGCGACGTCGCCGGTGCGCAGCCAACCGTCGGCGGTGAAGCTGTCGAGATCGGCGTCGGGGCGGTTCCAGTAACCCTGCATGATTTGCGGCCCCTTGACCGCCAGTTCGCCGGGCTCGCCCGCGGGGGCATCCTTTGTCGGGTCTTCCTTGTCGAGCAGGCGGATGTGCGTCGCGGGCACCGGCTGGCCGATCGTGCCGGGGCGGACCGGGCCGTCATAGGGGTTGGTCGCGACGACGCCCGAGCTTTCGGTGAGGCCATAGCCCTCGACCAGCGAGGCGCCGGTCGCGGCGGTGAATTTTTCGCGCAGCTCGGCGGGCATCGGCGCGCCGCCCGAAATGCACACGCGCAGCGAAGAGAAGTTGGTTTTTGCGAGGTCGGGATGGTCGAGCAGCGCCTGGTACATCGTCGGCACGCCGGGGAGCGCGGTCGTCCGCGTCCGGCCGATCGCGGCAAGCGCCTGTTTGGCGTCGAAGCGCGGCAGCATCGTGATCGTGCCGCCGTTGAGGACGGTGCGGTTGAGCACGCAGGTGTTGGCGAAGACGTGAAAGAAGGGAAGCACGCCGAGGATGCGGTCGTCGGCATCATGGTCGGGGTCGATCGCGTTCACCTGCCGCGCGTTGGCGGTCAGATTCTGGTGGGTCAGCTTCGCGCCCTTGGGCGTCCCGGTGGTGCCGCCGGTATATTGGATCAACGCGGTATCGGTTTCGGCGTCGATCGCGACCGGATCGGGGCGCCCGTCGTTGGCGATCAGCGCGGAGAAGCGGATGACGCGCGGATCGGACGGGATGGGGGCGATGTCGGCGCGCTTGAACAGGCGGTAGAGGAGCGCCTTGTGACACGCGAGTCCGCCCGCGACCGAGCCGACGACAAGGCGTTTGAGGCTGGACCCGTCAAGCACCTGGAGCGCGGTCGGCAGCAGGGCGGCGGCGCTGATCGTGAACAGCGTGTCGGTACCCGAATCCTCGACTTGATCCTCCAGTTCGCGCGCGGTGTAGAGCGGCGAGAAATTGACCACGGTCGCGCCGATCGCCAGCGCGCCATAATAGGCCGCGACATAATGCGGGACGTTGGGCAGGAACAAGCCGACGCGGCTGCCTTTGCCAAGGCCGAGCTGTTGCAACCCGCGCGCCACCCGCGCCGCGCCGCGCGCGACCCGGGCATAGCTGAAGCGGCGGCCCATGAAGTCGAGCATCGGCGCATCGCCGCGCCGCGCGACGCTGGCCGCCAACATATCGGGGAGCGACAGCGGCGCGAAGGATTGATCCCAGTCCGTCGGATGGCGGTAATCGGTCGACCAGGAAAATTCGCTGTCCATCGCGGCGTTAAATCCTCTCGTTGCGTTCGGCTTCCGACTGACCCTAGGGTCAGCAGCGCGCCACCGCAACCGCCGCGGCTTGCGGGTCGTCCCCGTCGCCGCTAGGCAGAGCCATCCGTATCCTCTGGGGGTTTTGCCATGTTGCAGCTGTCTTTGCGCGTCACCGTTCCGCTGGCCTTGATCGTGTGCGCCGCCGCGCTGCCTGCGGCCGCGAAGGACAAGACGCCGCCGCGGCCGGTGCAGATTCAGGAGCTATATGCGTGCCGCGATATTGCCGATTCTGCGGCAAGGCTGGCCTGTTTCGACCGCGAGGTCGGCGAATTGTCGGCGGCCGATACGGCGCGCGAGATCACCTTTACCGACCGCGCGACGGCGCGCGAGGCACGGCGCGGCCTGTTCGGCTTTTCCTTTCCGAAGCTGGGCGGCATTTTTGGCGGCGACGAGGACGAGGTGAAGGAAATCGAGACCGTGTTGCGGTCGGCCAGCGTCGACAGGTCGGGCAAATACACGCTGGTGATGGAGGATGGCGCGGTCTGGGTCCAGATCGACACCACACGCCTGGTGCGCGACCCCAAGCCGGGACAGAAGGTCAAGATCAAGGCGGCATCGATGGGCAGTTATTTCGCCTCGATCGACGGCGGACGGACCATCCGCATGAAGCGCGACCGTTAACCCCCGCACGGCGCGGGGGACGCCCGGGCGATGGCTGCTGACGCGACTTTGCCGCGCATTGATGCGGGCGCGCCGCCGTTCGTGCTGCTCGACGATGCCCGTATTCGGGGGGCAGCGGCGGCGCGGTTGTTCGTCGATCCGGTCGAAACACTGGTCGCGGCGACACCGGCGGACATCCCCGACCTGCTTTCGGCGCTGCAGGCGGCCGCCGGGCGCGGGCTGCATGCCGCCGGCTATCTGGCCTATGGGGCGGGGCAGGGTTTGGCGCCCGCGTGGCGCGGCGGAACGACGGCGGTCGCGGACAGGGAGCCGCTCGCCTGGTTCGGCCTGTTCGACCGGGTCGAGCGGATCGATGCCGATCGGGTTGCGGCACTGCTGCCCGACCCCGATGGCGCCTGGGTTGGCGGCATCAAGCCGCGGATCGCGCGCGCCGACTATCTGGCGGCGGTGGAGGCGGTGCTCGCCTATATCGCGGCGGGCGATATTTATCAGGCGAACCTGACCTTTCGTGCCGATGTGGCGGTGCTGGGCAACCCGCTGGCGGTCTATGCGCGGCTGCGCGAGACCGCGCGCGCCGGATATGGCGGCTTTATCTGGACCGGCGACCGCGCGATCGCTTCGCTGTCGCCAGAACTTTTCTTTGCCCTGCGCGGGGGCGCGGTGACGGCGCGGCCGATGAAGGGCACGGCGGCGCGGCAGGGCGATGCCATGGCTGACGCGGCGGCAGCACAAGCGCTGGCTGACGATCCCAAGCAGCGCGCCGAAAATCTGATGATCGTCGATCTGATCCGCAACGACCTGTCGCGCGTCGCGGTCCCCGGCTCGGTCGCGGTTCCCGACCTGTTTCGCGTTGAAACCTATCCGACCATCCACCAGCTTGTTTCGGACGTCACCGCGTCCCTGCCCGCCGGCAGCGGTGCCGTCGACATTCTTCGGGCGGCCTTTCCCTGCGGTTCGATCACCGGCGCGCCCAAGGTCCGGGCGATGGAAATCATCGACGAACTCGAAGCCGACACACGTGGACTGTACACGGGATCGATCGGATTTATCGAGCCCGGCGGCGACGCGGCGTTCAATGTCGCGATCCGGACGCTGATCTTTCCCGATTCCAGTGCCTTGCGCGATGGAGCGAATCGCGCCACGCTGGGCCTGGGTTCGGGAATCGTCGCCGACAGCGGGCCGACCGAGGAATGGCGCGAGTGTCTGGCAAAGGGGGAGTTCGTGGAGGCAGCGGGGGCACGTTTCGACCTGGTCGAGACCATGTTTTTCGACCCGGTCGAAGGGGTGCAGCGGCTGGAAGGGCATCTGGCGCGGATGAAGGCGAGCGCGGCAGCGCTGGGGTTCGCTTTTGACCGCCATGGTGCGCGCAATAGCCTGCAATCGGCGACCTTTCGCCTGCGCCATGCCGCGCGGGTGCGGATGCGGCTCGCGCCATCGGGGGCGCTGGCGGTTGAGGTGTCGCCGCTGCCGCGGCTGGACGAACTGCCGGTGCCGGTGGCGGTGTGCCCTGCTCCGATGGCGGCCGATGATTTCCGGCTGTCGCACAAGACCAGCCTGCGCGCCGCCTATGACGATGCGCGCCGCGACAGCGGTGCGGCCGAGGTCGTGTTCGTCGATGCGCCGGGGTTCGTGACCGAAGGCAGCTGGAGCAACATCTTCGTCGAACGCGACGGCCAGTTGCTGACCCCGCCATTGTCGCTCGGGCTGCTGCCCGGGGTGCTCCGCGCCGAGTTGATCGACAAGGGGCGCGCGGTCGAATCGCATCTGCGGCTGGCCGATCTGGCGGACGGTTTCTTTATCGGCAATTCGTTGCGCGGGCTGGTCCCGGCGCGGCTGGTCGAGGCGACCGACACCTGATCGCTTTGGCACTGCATAGGTAAATTATCCGATGCTGCGCTTGCGAAACACAGGTGAAGGCACTAGGCGCGGCGGCGCAATTTCCTGTCCATTTGCGCCCGAAGGAAAGCCCCCCATGTCGCTGAAGCCCCATGTCTCTGCTGCCCTCAACCGTATCCAGCCGTCGGCCACGCTTGCAATGACCGCGCGCGTATCGGCGCTGAAAGCCGCCGGTGTCGATGTGATCGGCCTCAGCGCGGGCGAGCCTGATTTCGACACCCCCGATTTCGTCAAGGAAGCGGCGATCGAGGCGATCCGCAGCGGGCAGACCAAATATACGCTGGTTGATGGCACCGTCGCGCTGAAGGAAGCGATCCGCGGCAAGTTCCGCCGCGACAACGGGCTGGATTTCGGGCTCGACCAGATTTCGGTCAATGTCGGCGGCAAGCACACCTTGTTCAATGCGCTCGTGGCGACCGTCGACAAGGGCGACGAGGTCATCATTCCGGCGCCCTATTGGGTGAGCTATCCCGACATCGTGGCGTTTGCGGGCGGCACGCCGGTGATCATCGAGGGCAGCGCGGCGCAGAATTACAAGATCACCCCCGACCAGCTTGACGCGGCGATCACGCCGAAAACGCGCTGGGTGATGCTCAACTCGCCGTCGAACCCGTCGGGCGCTGCCTATTCGGGCGGGGAACTCGACGCGCTCGGCGAAGTCATCCGCCGCCATCCCCATGTGATGGTGATGACCGACGATATGTACGAGCATGTCTGGTACGCCGATTTCGAATTTTCGACCTTTGCCCAGCGCTGCCCCGACCTGATCGACCGCATCCTGACGGTGAACGGTTGTTCAAAAGCCTATGCGATGACCGGCTGGCGCATCGGATACGCGGGCGGTCCGGCCTGGCTGATCAAGGCGATGGGCAAATTGCAGTCGCAGTCGACGTCGAACCCCTGTTCGATCGCGCAAGCCGCCGCCACCGCCGCGCTTGGCGGGCCGCAGCAGTTCCTCGACGACCGCAATGCGGCGTTCAAGAAGCGCCGCGATATGGTCGTCGCGATGCTGAATGACGCGCCGGGGCTGAACTGCCCGACCCCCGACGGCGCCTTTTACGTCTATCCCGACGCCAGCGGCTGCATCGGCAAGACGACGCCCGACGGCATGCGGATCGACGGCGACGAAGCGCTGATCGACTATTTCCTCGACAGCGCCAAGGTCGCGGCGGTGCATGGTGCGGCCTTTGGCCTGTCCCCCGCATTCCGCGTTTCCTACGCGACGTCGGAGGCGGTGCTGAAGGAAGCCTGTGTGCGCATCCAGCAGGCCTGCGCCGCGCTGCGCTAAAGCACCCCCAAGTCCCTCGCACAGGAATTCTGTACCGACCGGTCTTGTAATATCGGCGGTGGAGCCTATTTGAAGCTGAACGGCGGTTAAGCGCCCGGTTCACCGCATAGTAAGCCATCCTGTTTAGGGTGATGCACATCACTGCACGGTTGGTCGGGGCGCGATACCGTCGGTGTAACCAAAGCGGTTTTGGCCGCGAACCATGATAGATGAAAAAAGAGGCTCCCCATGCTCAACCTTTTCCGCTCCGACTGGTTTCTGTCGATGCTCGCCGGTTTCGCGATTGGCGCCACCTATATCGTGCTGAACCAGCCCGCGCTGCCGATCCCCGCGTGACGCAGGCGCGCGCCGCTCGTTTCCCGCGCATCCTGACGGCGCTGGTCGCGGGGTCGATCGTCGCGCAGTGCGCGGCCCCTGCGCAGGCCGAAAGCGTCGTCAAGCTGCCCGCCG
>JAHCKJ010000269.1 GCA_026125835.1 Sphingopyxis sp. | reverse complement strand
CAGTTCGTGCGGGATCGGTCCGTCATGCTCGATCGTGAGGTACGAGATACAGCGCCGCGCATCGACCCGGTAGGGCGCGGGAAACGCTTGCGTCGGGCAGGCATCCTGGCACGCTGAACAGCTGCCGCAACGATCGCGCCCCGGCACGTTCGGCGCGAGCGCCAGCGTCGTATAAATGGCGCCCAGGAACAGCCAGCTGCCATGCTCGCGGCTGACCAGATTGCTGTGCTTGCCCTGCCAGCCAAGCCCCGCCGCCGCCGCCAGCGGCTTTTCCATCACCGGCGCGGTGTCGACAAACACCTTGAGCTCGGTTCCCGGGACTTCGGCGACCAGCCAGCGCGCCACCGCCTTCAGCGCCTTTTTCACGACGTCATGATAATCGCCGCCCTGCGCATAGACCGAGATCCGCCCGCGCGTCGGCTGACCGGCGAGCGCCAGCGGGTCGTGCGCCGGGGCATAGCTCATCCCGAGCGCGATCACCGATTTGACCTCGGGCCACAGCCCTTTGGGCGAGCCGCGCTGCGCGGCGCGGCTTTCCATCCAGATCATGTCGCCGTGGCGCCCTTCGGCGAGCCACTGGTTCAAGCGTTCCGCGGTCTGCGGCGCCGCATCGGCGTCGGCGATGCCGAACGCGACGAAACCCTGCGCGCGCGCCGCCGCCGCGAGGCGAACTTCGATTGAACGGGTTTCGGCAGGCAAGGCTTCGGCAACCATTGCCGCTCTATACGCGAGCCGCCGGTTCGTGCCATAGGTGACGGACGCACAGATCAGGGACCGAGGATTGAACGATTTCAGCGTCGAGGCGACCGGCCTCAGCAAATTTTTCGGCGATTTCAAGGCCGTCGACAATGTCAGCCTCGCCGTGCCCGCGGGCAGCATCTACGGCGTCCTCGGCCCCAACGGCGCGGGCAAGACGACCAGCCTGCGCATGACGCTGGGCATCATCGACCCTGACGAAGGGTCGAGCCGCATCTTTGGCGAGCGCCCGCAAACGGTGCGCCACCGCATCGGCTACCTTCCGGAGGAACGCGGCCTCTACCCGGGCATGAAGGCGCGCGAGGCTATCGCCTTCATGGGCGCGCTGCGCGGGCTCGACTGGTCCGAAGGCCGCCGCCGCGCCGCGACCTTCATGACCGAACTCGGCCTCGAACGCGTGATCGACGAAAAGGTGCGCAAAATGTCGAAGGGCATGGCGCAGATGATCCAGCTGATCGGCTCGATCGTCCACGCCCCCGACCTCATCGTCCTCGACGAACCTTTTTCGGGGCTCGATCCGGTCAATCAGGAACGGCTCGAAATGCTCGTCTGCCGCGAACGCGACCGCGGTGCTACCGTTCTGTTTTCAACGCATGTCATGGCGCACGCCGAGCGCCTCTGCGACCGGCTGGCGATCATCGCGCGCTCGCAGCGGCGGTTCGAAGGGACGGTCGACGAAGCGCGCGGCCTGCTGCCGATGCAGGTGCGCTATACGCCGCGCGCCGATGCCGACCCGGCGTCGGTCGCGGCGCTCTTGCCGACGGGCGCCGAGCAGCGGGGTGACAGCTGGCTCTTTCCGGTCGATGACGCCGGGGTCGAACCATTGCTCTCCCGCATTACCGGCAGCGGGCTCGGCGTCGCCGGCCTGTCGATCACGCGCCCGGCGCTTCACGACGCGTTCGTTCATATCGTCCGTCAGGTCGATGCCGGTTTCGATGCCGACGCCGGCGCCGACGCGGTCGAGGAGGCGCTCGCATGACACCCTTCCTGCGCAACATGTTCGTCATCGCGCGGCGCGATTTCCTTGCGATCGTCGCGACCCCGACCTTTCTTTTGTTCCTGCTCGCGCCGCTGTTCATGATCGCCATGGGGCTGGCAGGGGGCATGGGCGCGTCGCAACTCGCCGACAGCGCGCGCGGCGCCGGGCGGATCGTCGCGATCGTCGATGCGGCGGATGTCGAGGCGCTGCGCGCCGCCGACGACCGGCTGCGTCCCGCCTTTTCGCGCGGCGATGCCCCGCCGCCGCTGGAGTTTCGGATCAGCGGCCCCGATACCCCCGATCCCGCGGTGATCGCGCGCGAAAAGGGGACCGACACCTATGCGGTCCTGTCGGGGCCGCTCGACCGCCCGCGCATCGTCGAACGCAATGCCGAGGGCAGTTCGGGACGCTACCTCGTGCTGCTCGCAAATCAGGTGCTGCGCGACCGCGCCGCGGGCGACGTCGTGGCCGCTGCGCCGCGCTTCGAAAGCGTCCGCAACGGCGGATCGAGCATCGCGCTCCAGCAATCGCTCGGCTTTGGCGCGGTGTTCATCATCTTCCTGCTCACCCTGCTGCTCGCCGGCCAGACGGTCAGCTCGCTCGCCGAGGAGAAAGGCAACAAGGTTATCGAAATCCTTGCCGCCGCGGTTCCGCTCGAAAGCGTGTTTCTTGGCAAGCTGCTCGGCTTTCTGGGGGTCGCGGTGCTGTTCATCGCCTTCTGGCTCGCGATGGCGATGGCGGGCGGCCTCGTCGCGATGGTCCAGATGGACCCGGCGGCGCTGGCGACGGCGCAAAATGCCAACAAGGCGACCGCCGCGCTCGGCGCCATGCCCGCGACCGGCTGGGGCTTTTTTCTGGGCTTCGGTTTTGTCTATTTCATCCTGTCCTTCCTGCTGCTGGGCGCGGTGTTCCTCGGCGTCGGGGCGCAGGCGGCGACGGTGCGCGAAATCCAGATGCTCAGCCTGCCGATCACGATCTTCCAGGTCGGGATGTTCAGCCTGTCCGCCGCCGCGGCGAGCGCGCCGGGCAGTTCGCTCGCGACCTTTGCGCAAATCTTCCCCTTCTCCTCCCCGCTCGCGATGGCGGCGCGCGCCGCGACCGACGACAATATCGCCGTACATTTCCTCGCGCTTGGCTGGCAGGCGATCTGGGTCGCGCTGGTGATCTTTCTCTCGGTGCGCCTCTTCCGCGCGGGCGTACTCGGCGGCGACAATAGCTGGAAATTTTGGCGCCGCCGCAAACAGGCCGCGGACGCGATCGAGCCTCGTTGACAAAGCTGTAAATAGTGGCATTCTGCAACTGATCAGGCCGCGCCCGACGGCCGTTGAGAGGAGCAGCCCCGATGGCCACCCAGATTCGCGTCGCCCCCGAAGTCGCCAATCCGCTGGACGTTTCGCGCGCCG
>JAHCKJ010000268.1 GCA_026125835.1 Sphingopyxis sp. | reverse complement strand
GCTGCCACAATTCAACATCGGCACCAACGGCGGCACGACCTGCGATCCACGGCTGGAGACCATTATCGCCAATATCTGCGGCGGGAGCGGGAACGGCCATGTCGTCAACGGCCGCTTCAAGGGTGGCTGGACGACCCGTCACTACGGCCAGCCCGAGGACGGCGTGCACGCCATCCAGATGGAACTCGCGCAGCGCGGCTATATGGCCGAGCCCGATACGATCACCCACGCCAACTGGCCCAGCCCCCTCGACCCTGACCCCGCGATCCGCCCCGTGCTGGAGCAAGTGATCGCCGCGACCCTCGACTTTGCGAAAGGACAAGCATGACCCGCCTCGACAACAGCCGCGTGATCCGCCCGGCGACCGGCCCCGAAATCACCGCCAAAAGCTGGCTGACCGAAGCGCCGATGCGGATGCTGATGAACAACCTGCATCCCGACGTTGCCGAAGCGCCGCACGAGCTCGTCGTCTATGGCGGCATCGGCCGCGCCGCGCGCGACTGGGAAAGCTATGACAAGATCGTCGAGACGCTGAAGCGGCTCGAAGGCGACGAGACTTTGCTGATCCAGTCGGGCAAGCCCGTCGGCGTTTTCCGCACCCACGAAAACGCCCCGCGCGTGCTGCTCGCCAATTCGAACCTCGTCCCCGAATGGGCGAATTGGGAGCATTTCCACGAGCTCGATAAAAAGGGGCTGATGATGTACGGCCAGATGACCGCGGGCAGCTGGATCTATATCGGCAGCCAGGGCATCGTTCAGGGCACCTACGAAACCTTCGTCGAAATGGGCCGCCAGCATTATGGCGGCAGCCTCGCCGGACGCTGGCTGCTCACCGCCGGCCTCGGCGGCATGGGCGGCGCGCAGCCGCTTGCGGCGGTGATGGCGGGCGCGAGCTGCCTTGCGATCGAATGCCAGCCGAGCCGCATCGAGATGCGCCTGCGGACGGGTTACCTCGACAAGCAGGCGTCGAGCATCGACGAGGCGATCGCGATGATCGAAGCGAGCCACGCCGAGGGCAAGCCGGTGTCGGTCGGCCTGCTTGGCAACGCCGCTGAAATCCTGCCCGAGATGGTCCGCCGCGGCATCCGTCCCGACCTGCTCACCGACCAGACCTCGGCGCACGATCCGGTGAACGGCTATCTGCCCGCCGGCTGGAGCCTCGACGAGTGGTTTTCGAAGCGCGAGAGCGATCCCGCTGCGGTCGCCAAGGCGGCAAAGGCGTCGATGGCGGTGCATGTGCAGGCGATGCTCGACCTGCAGGCCGCGGGCGTGCCGACGACCGATTATGGCAACAATATCCGTCAGGTGGCCAAGGACGAGGGGGTCGAAAACGCGTTCGACTTCCCCGGCTTCGTCCCCGCCTATGTCCGCCCGCTCTTTTGCCGCGGCATCGGCCCGTTCCGCTGGGTGGCGCTGTCGGGCGATCCCGAGGATATCTACAAGACCGACGCCAAGGTGAAGGAACTGCTGCCCGACAACGCGCACCTCCACAACTGGCTCGACATGGCGCGCGACAAAATCCAGTTTCAGGGGCTGCCCGCGCGCATTTGCTGGGTCGGGCTCGGCGACCGCCACCGGCTCGGCCTCGCCTTCAACGAGATGGTCGCGAACGGCGAACTCAAGGCGCCGGTCGCGATCGGGCGCGACCATCTCGATTCAGGCTCGGTCGCCTCACCCAACCGCGAGACCGAAGCGATGCGCGACGGATCAGACGCAGTTTCGGACTGGCCGCTCCTCAACGCCCTCCTCAACACCGCGTCGGGCGCGACCTGGGTGTCGCTCCATCACGGCGGCGGCGTCGGCATGGGCTATTCGCAGCACAGCGGCATGGTGATCGTCGCTGACGGCACGCCCGAAGCCGCGAAGCGGCTGGGACGCGTGCTGTGGAACGACCCCGGCACCGGCGTGATGCGCCACGCCGACGCGGGCTATGACATCGCCATCGACTGCGCGCGCGAAAAGGGGCTCGACCTGCCCAGTTTGACCTAGGCCCGAACGTCCCTGCGGGTTTAGCGCTTGTCGCGCGGCACCCGGTTATGCCAGCATGATCGTGCCGGAGCCATTCCCGGCCGACCATGCCGGAGGACCATTTGACCGATCCGTCGCCCGAAAGCTGGGCCGCCATGCCGGCGCTCGTTGCGGCGGTGCAGGCGGCGGGCGACGCGATCGGCCTGCCCTTTATCGCGGCGCAGGCCGACCTTGGCGACCCCGAGCCGATGAGCGATGCCGAGGGGCGGCCTTATGCCGAAACCAGCTTTCGCTGGATCGACCCCGACCACGCCTATTGGCGCGACCGCAAGCTGGCGCTGCACATCGCCTTCCTGACCGCGGCGCGGCTGACCGCCGAACCCTTTTATTATAGCGACGGCCGGTTGCGAACGTGGCGTCCGACGCAATTGCTCGCCGCGGTCGATTGCGAGCAGGCGAAGAAGACGCCGAACTTCGGCGAGGCGATCATCGCACCGGTGCACCTGCCGCGCGGGCTGGTCGGGGCGGTCTTCTGGTGTTCGCGCGAGCCGGTGGGGGTCGCGGCGCTGTTCGAGCGCCACGCCGGCGATCTGCACAATCTCGCGCTCAAGCTGGTGGCGACGCACAATGAAGCGCGCGGGCGGCCGCGCAATGCGACCGTGCCGCAGACGCTGACCCGGCGCGAGGTGCAGTGCCTGCGCTGGGCGGCGGCGGGCAAGACCGATGGCGAGATCGGCATCATCCTGACGCTGTCGGTGTCGACGGTGCGCTTCCATCTGCGCAACGCCGCAGCCAAGCTGGGGGCGACGGGGCGCGCGCAGTCGATCCAGATCGCTGCGGGGCTCGGCTTCGTCGGCGCGCGTGCCGCCTGATGCAGGTGCCAGCTTGGCCCGCCAATCCCGCGGCGTACAAGGCGAGGTCATGGACATGCTGAATGACCCCGCCCTGCGTGCCTTTCGCAATGAAATTCGTGGTTTTCTGGCCGCCGCGCTGCCCGACGACCTGCGCCGCGCCGCCAGCCGCGCGACCAGCGTCTTTCACGACCCCGCCATTTCGCTGCCCTGGCAACGCATCCTGCACGCGCGCGGCTGGGCCGCGCCCGACTGGCCAACCGAGTTTGGCGGGCCGGGCTGGAACGAGATCGAACGCTATATTTTCGCCGCCGAATGCGCGCGCGCCGGGACGCCCAGCCTCG
>JAHCKJ010000267.1 GCA_026125835.1 Sphingopyxis sp. | reverse complement strand
CGCGCTGTTCCCGCCGCCGCGCCCGGTGCGCGTCTATGCGCCCGTCGGCACGCACCGCGACCTGCTCGCCTATCTTGTCCGCCGCCTGCTCGAAAATGGCGCGAACTCCAGCTTTGTGCATCAATTCTCCGACCCCGACGTCAGCGCCGAACAGCTGGCGGTCGATCCGCGCAGCATCGCCAGCCCCGTGACGCCGACGATCGCCACCGGCCTTGGCCTGTTCGATCCGCTGCGGCGCAATTCGCGCGGCTATGATCTGGGCGAACCGGGCGTCCCCGAGGCGCTGGTCGCTGCAATCGGCGCGGCGCGGCGCAGCGACCGGGTTGCGGCGCCGATCGTCGGTGGTGTGGCGCGCGAAGGTGCAGGTGCGCCGGTGCACAATCCGGCGACGGGCGCTATCGTTGGTCAGGTGATCGAGGCCGACCGCATTGCGGTTACCGATGCTGTCGCCGCTGCGCGCAAGGCGCACGGTGACTGGAGTCTCGCGGGCGGCGCCTTCCGCGCCGAGCGGCTCGAACGCGCTGCCGATTTGCTTGAGGAACATGACGCGCTGTTCCTGGGCCTCGCGATCGACGAGGCAGGCAAAACGCTGGTCGACGCGATCGCCGAGGTGCGCGAGGCGACTGACTTCCTGCGTTATTATGCCGGTCAGGCGCGTGCCGATTTCACCTACCCCGTTGCGCTGCCCGGTCCGACGGGCGAGCGCAACGAGCTGATGCTCGAGGGCAAGGGCGTGTTCGTGTGCATCAGCCCGTGGAACTTCCCGCTCGCGATCTTCCTCGGGCAGGTCGCGGCGGCGCTCGCGGCGGGGAACAGCGTGCTGGCGAAACCCGCCGAACAGACGCCCCTCATCGCCCACGCCGCAGTCGAATTGCTGCTCGAAGCCGGAATCCCGGGCGATGTGCTGCACTATCTCCCCGGCCGCGGTGAGACGGTGGGCGCGGCGCTCACCGGCAACCCCGAGATCATCGGCGTCGCCTTTACCGGATCGACCGAGGTCGCGCGCGCGATCAACCGCGGCCTCGCGCTGCGCGACGGCCCGATCGCGACGCTGATTGCCGAGACCGGCGGCGCCAATGCGATGATCGTCGATTCGACCGCGTTGCCCGAACAGGTCGCGCGCGATGCGGTCGCGTCGGCCTTCCAGTCGGCGGGGCAGCGTTGTTCGGCGCTACGCCTGCTGTGCGTGCAGGAAGATGTCGCCGATACGATGATCGAAATGGTCGCGGGCGCCATGGCCGAACTCAATGTTGGCGATCCGGCGCTGCTATCGACCGACGTCGGCCCGATCATCGACGACGAGGCGCAGGCAAACATCGCCGCCTATGTCGCCGAAGCGCGCGCCGCAGGGCGCGTGATCGCCGAAGCCACGCGGACCAATCTGCCCGCGGGCGGTCATTTTGTGCCGCCGGTGGTGATCCGCATCGACCATGTCACCGACCTGAAGCGCGAGATTTTCGGCCCGGTGCTGCATGTCGCGACATGGAAGGGCGGCGAGCTCGACGCGCTGATCGATGCGATCAACGCCTCGGGTTACGGCCTGACGCTGGGCGTCCACACGCGCATCGACGGCGTCGCGGCGCATATCGCGGCGCGGGCGCAGGTCGGCAACGTCTATGTCAACCGCAACCAGATCGGCGCCATCGTCGGCTCACAGCCGTTTGGCGGGCGCGGGCTGTCGGGGACCGGGCCAAAGGCGGGTGGGCCGCATTATCTGCACCGCTTTGCCGAGGAAAAGACGATCAGCACCGACATCACCGCGGCGGGCGGCAATGCGGCGCTGATGGCGGGGTGAATTGAGGGCTAGTCGAGACCGTAAGCAGGCCTCAATGCCGCCCATTCGGCATGTAGCCTTTGATAGTGGGAGCGAAAGGTTTCTTCTTCGGTGCCGTCCAACTTGATCGTTCGACCGGAAAAACTAGTCCCAGCTATGACGTCGAGAATCTCAAGCTCATCCAAGTCAAACTCGGTGAACCCTTGAGACATTAGCCATAGGCCGACCCTTGCCCATTTTTCAGTTAAACGATGCTCTTTGCAAAAGAACGGATACACTAATCTCGCGTGTCCATCCTCGCCCTGCAACCCCATCACATTGTCAATCTTCAACAGAAGATGGAGGTCGGGGATTTCAAAGCGCGTGTGAAAGTCTTTGGCCGTAGGAACTAGCGGCTGGTTGGTCTCGCGTCTGGCCAATTCGAGCCATTTGAGGAAACCGTCGCACAAGATAGGATAAAGCGTCTTGCGCTGGTCCCAATCTGCGATCCGTTGCATCGTGGTAAGACGAAGGTTGGATCGGCCCGCAACGTGGGCTTTCGCATCGGCCCAAAAGGGACCGTAGAAGTCACCCCCGCTTTCTTGCAGGAGCAGTTTCTTGGCTCTCTCTTCCCGCAAATCCGACCGGATTATCCGGATTCTGTCTGCGTCTTTGGCGCCAAGAATTTTGATTAGTTTACAAAGTCCAATCTTTTCGATCGTCATATGCGTGTCCTTTTAGATGTCCGATAAACGCTAGATATTTGGACATTTCATTTCTCCCTGACTTGGTTTTTACTCGGCAGAATGCACTAGCACTCTCTCGAGTAGAGTGCTAAATATTCGCTCTTTGTTCTAATTTCAAATGTTTTTTAAGCGCCCGGCACACCCAGCAACTGCGCCTGCGCCTTCAGCCGCCCCGCCGCCGCCGGATTCGCGGCGATCCCGTCCTTCAGTGCCTGCGCGGCTTTCGCCGTCTCACCCAGCGTCATCCGGCTGCGCATCAGCATGATCCAGCGGTCGACGTCGGCAGGATTGGCCTTCAGTTTGGCCTCCAGCCCGTCGACCATGCCCTGGATCATCGCGTCCTGCTGACCCTTGGGCAGCTGCGACGCCGCCTCCATGTCGGACCGGCTCGGCCCCGGAATGCCGCGCGCCGCAACGGGCATTTCGTCGGCGGTCAGCGGGCGCGCCTGCGTGCTCGCGAGGCGGCTGGCGACGTCGATCTTGTGGATCGCGCCGACCTGTTCGATCGTGCGGCGGAGGTCGGCCTCCCAAGGCGCGCCCTGCGGCGTGTCGGCGAGCAGCGCGAACCAGTCGTTGATCGCGCCTTGATGATCGCCGCCGATGTCTTTCTTGACGGCGAGGAAATAGCGCGCCCGCGGGTCTTTGGAATCGAGCGCGATCGCCTTGTCGA
>JAHCKJ010000266.1 GCA_026125835.1 Sphingopyxis sp. | reverse complement strand
TAGCTGCGGTCATAATAGCCGTAGCCGCCGTCGTCATAGCCATAACCGCCGGTCGAGGCGCACGCGCCGAGCATCGCGGTCGCGGCGGCGAGGGGGATCATCATCAGTCGGTTCATCGAGGTTGCTCCATTGCGGCGCGTGACGGGCACGCGCCATGTGATGGTTACCCCTCTGGATGATAGACCCGCGGCGAAGGCCATGGTTCCGCGCGGACGCGGACGCGCGAGCCGTGGGCGCGGTCAGTCGATGATGACGTCCTTTCCCTCCGCCTTCAACTTCGCAAGCCCGTCCTTCATCGCTTGCAGGACTTCGGGCGGGTGCGGGGTCCAGCTGGCGACCTCGCCGACGATGCGCAGCGGCGCGCGGCTGCGATAGCTGCGCGTCGGGTTGCCGGGGAATTTCTGGTCGGTGAGGTTGGGGTCGTCGAACCAGTCGCCGGTGGGTTCGACGATTTAGATGCGCTGAGGCCCGTCCCCCGCGGCGAGCTCGCAGCCCCAGATCGCCGATTCCAATGCGGCGGAGAAATAGATCCACGACAGCGGCTGGCCCCCGGCATAATTGCCCGCCCGGCCGGGCATGAGCAGGTCGCCGGGGCCAAGGTCGGCGCGGGTGCCGTGGAAAAAGGTCGCGCCGGCGTCGGGACCGGTGGGGGCGGCGGTGTCGGTCATGGGGGAGACTCGCAGCAAGGGGAAAGGCGGCCCAGCCAAGCGCGCGGCGGCGGACTTGTCAAATCCGTGCCGGGTTATCGGGCGAAGCGGTCGTGGGGCGCGCTGGCACCGGAAAGACCGCGGCCCGGGCGCGTACACCGCCGGATCAGCTGCCGCCGCCGCGCAGTCGCCAGCGGCCATGTTCGACATGGGTGGTCTTGCCGACGATGCTTTCGGTCAGGATGATTTCGTCGACCGTCCAGCCGATCGGCGGGATTTTCTGGGCATTCAGCCGGTCGCCGCGATAGTTGATCGTGATGTGCGGTTCGGGGGTGGTGCCGGCCATGATCGGCGCCTTTTCGTGCAGCAGATGGTTCACCAGCGCCTTCTGAAACGCCCGCGCCTCGGCGAGCGGATCGCGCGTGCGCAGCGTCACCGCCTTGCGGTTCTCGATCCGGTCGAAACGGAGCGCGAAGGGCGCCGCCGCGAAGCCGTCCAGCGCGGCGATGGTCGCGGGCAGCCACTCGGGCGGCGCATGATGCAGATCGTAGAGCGAGATCAAAGTGACATGGAGGAGGTGGTTCCCGCGCGACGGATCGTTGCGGGGCAGCGCGGCGATCTGCGCCTGCACCTCCGGCGGCGGCTTGGCCATGACATAGAGGGGGTTTCGGGCGCGCATTGCGGGAGTGTAGCATGGTGTGGGGGGTAGGGACGACTGTCTCCCGACCGATACCTTATAAGCCTAGGCCGTGTTGACAAAAGATTTCAGCCATAGGCGTGTCGCGGCGAGGTTGAGGAAGCTCTCGAACGAGAGTGTGGTCTTGTCGTAGCGGGTGGCGATACGGCGCTGTTGCTTGAGCTTGCCGAACATGCGCTCGACGCGGTTGCGGTCCCGGTAGCGGCGATAGTTGGGATGCTCGGGCACTTTGCGGTTCGAGCGGGGTGGGATGATTGGCAGGATACCCCGGAGCAGCAGGCTCTCCCGGAAGCGATCACCGTCGTAGCCTTTGTCTGCCAGCAGCCCCTTGGGTGTGGCGACCGGGATTTCCATCAGCGGCTCGGCTGCGGTGTAATCGGAAGCCTCGCCGCCGGTCAGGATGAAGCCGAGAGGCAGTCCCTGATTGTCGCAGCGGGCGTGGATTTTGCTCGTAAAGCCGCCGCGTGATCGACCAAGAGCATTCGCACAAGCCCCCCTTTTCCGCCCGCTGCCGAGACGTGGCCGCGAACGCTGGTGCTATCGATCATGTGCTGCCAGTCGTCGGTCAGTCCCAGATCAACCAGCGTTTGCAGGAGAGCGTCCCAGACACCCTGTTCGGCCCACCGCCGGAACCGGACATAGACCGAGTTCCACTTACCATAGCGTTCATGCATGTCGCGCCAAGGGCAGCCAACCCGCAACACGTGGAGCATACCATTGAGAAACCGCCGGTTATCGCCCGCAGGCCGCGCCCAGCGTCCCCGCTCAGGCGGCAGCAGCGGCCCGATCAGTTCCCACTCCGCGTCCGACAAATCCCCGCGACCCATGACTGCTCCTCAAAAAGCAGTCTTGAATCAGAACTCAGGGCAGATGGGAATCCCTTTTGTCAACACGGCCTAGTATCATAGGATGTACACCCGAACTTTACATCCTATAAATATATCTCGACATCGAACTTTCAATATTACTTCGTCGAATTACGGTGGCAGGTGCAACGACCCCTAAACCGTCAATCAATGAAGCTTCTTGTCTCGCGGCATTCCAGCCTCTGGATTATTGGCGTCATCATAGGCTGAGAGGAGTTGCGTCGCCAGGCAGGCGTCGAGAAGTTGTTCTAGGGCCGTCAGGTCCAGCTTCTCGGCCAGCCAATGCTCGTCGGCCTTTTCCAGAGCCTCGTAGTACGGTGCCTTGTCGGCGGCGATCTGCTCAGGGAGCGTCTGATGGCCAGGAAGGCGATAGCCGACTTTGGCGCAGAGCACGAAATAGGCGAGCGCGCGGGACGTCCGGCCGTTGCCGTCGGTGAACGGGTGAATCCAGTTCAGGCGCCACATGACATAGGCGCAGAGATGCAGCGCCTTTGCCTCGGCAAAATTGTCCATCACGAAATCGCACATTTCTTCAATCAGCGAGGGTACGAGATGCGCGGGCGGCGGGGTATGTTTGCTTTGCCCGATCGATACATTCGCCGGTCGGAAATTGCCCGCATGGCTGGACAGCCCATCGAGCGCAATGCGATGCAGGTCGAGGATCATCGAGGTGCGCAAGCGGAAAGGCCGGGTATCGCGCACGACTTCGTCGATCAGGTCGAGCACCCGGTCGAATTGCGCGACGGCATTTTCCGATTCGCGTTTCGCTTCCTCGATCGGGTCGTCGATGAGCGACGGTTGTTCAGCGATGCTGTGGCGGTCCCCGTCGCTCATCGATCAGTGCGATTTACCGATTTTTTCGGCGGCTTCATCGACCATCTCGCGCGTGACACGCTCGTTTTCGATATGGGCATTGCCATAGGCAAAGCTCCGCCGTTGCGCCTCTTTTTCGGCGTCCGACATCGGGCGTC
>JAHCKJ010000265.1 GCA_026125835.1 Sphingopyxis sp. | reverse complement strand
CCGCCGCCGGGGGTCGCCACCACCTGCTTCTTGCCGCCCGGCCAGCAGCGGGTGATGCGTCCCTCCGCTATCTCGGTGACGATGACGCTGCCGTCGTCCATCACCACCGGCGCTTCCGGAAAGCGTAATCCGTCGGCGATCAATTCGAACTCGGCCATCCTCGTCTCCCTTGCTCTCGGTCATTTGCTGTGCTTTGCGGCCATCATGCCCGTTCGCACGCTCTTCGCCACAAATTTTTACGAGGCCGATATCGGCACCCCCGACCTGCTCGCCGAGCTGGAGGACAGCAGTCGGCTGTTCGCCGAGGAAGACGGCGCGGGGCGCGCGTGGAGCCGCGAGCATGATTATAAGGGCTACACCAGCTACGCCAGCCTGGACGATCTGCCCGATCGCGACCCGGCGTTTCATGATCTGAAGCGGCTGCTCGACAAAGAAGTCAAAGCCTTTGCCAAGGCCTGTCACTTCGATCTCGCCAAGCCGCTGAAGCTCGACAGCCTGTGGGTCAACGTCATGAAGCCTGGCGGCACGCACAGCGGTCATATTCACCCGCACAGCATCGTGTCGGGTACTTTCTATGTTGCCGTCCCGCCGGGGTCGGGCGCGCTAAAGCTTGAAGACCCGCGCCTGCCGATGCTGATGGCGGCGCCGGGGCGCACCAACGATGCGCCCGACCACCTGCTGCCCTTCGTTTATGCCGAGCCCGCGGCGGGGCGGGTGTTCCTGTGGGAAAGCTGGCTGCGCCACGAAGTGACGCCGCATTCGGGCAAGGGCGAGCGGATCAGCATCAGCTTTAACTATCGCTGAGCGCGACTATATGGGCGCTGTCTGACCAACCCCATTCCCGTTCGTGTCGAGCGAAGTCGAGACACGCCAGCGCAGCGCGAGACGCATCTCGACTTCGCTCGATGCGAACGGAACAGTTAGAAAGCTCCCCATGACCGACAGCGCCAATTACGACGCCGACCTCCAGCTCTTCATCAACGGCGCCTGGCGGAGCGGCGAGGGGCGCGATGCGCGGCCGGTGTATAATCCCGCCACTGCGGATACGATCGCCGAGCTGCCGGTCGCGACCGCCGCCGATCTCGACGAGGCGCTCGCGGCGGCGGCGCGCGGCTGGCCGGTGTGGCGCGCCAAAACGCCCGACGAGCGCGCGGCGCTGATGCGCAAGGCGGCGGGTCTGATCCGCGAGCGCGCCGACCATATCGCGACGCTGTTGACGCTCGAACAGGGCAAGCCGATCGCCGAGGCGCGCGGCGAAGTATTGTCGGCATCCTCGCTGCTCGAATATTTCGCCGAGGAAGGAAAGCGCATCGAAGGTCGTGTGGTACAGCGTCCTGCGGGCCAGCGGGCGATGGTGCTGCGGCAACCGGTGGGTCCGGTCGCGGCGTTCAGCCCGTGGAATTTCCCCGTCAACCTGATGGTCAAGAAAATCGCCCCCGCGCTCGCCGCGGGCTGCGTCGTGATCGCGAAGGCGCCCGAGGAAACCCCCGGCTGCACCAGCGCGATCATGCGCTGCCTCGCCGACGCGGGCATTCCCGGCGATGTCGTGCAGCTCGTTTACGGCAACCCCGACATGATCAGCCGCCACCTGTTGGGCAGCGAGGTGATCCGCAAGGTCAGCTTCACCGGCTCGACCGCGGTGGGCAAACATCTGATGAAGCTCGCCGCCGATCGCGTGCAGCGGATCACGATGGAACTGGGCGGCCATGCCCCGGTGCTGATCTTTGACGATTGCGACCTTGAAACCACCCTCGACCGCGTCGTCATGCAGAAGTTCCGCAACGCAGGTCAGGTCTGCGTCTCGCCGACGCGCTTTTACGTGCAGGAGGGGATTTACGACGCCTTCGTCGCGGGATTCGCCGAGCGCACGAAGAAGGTGAAGATCGGCAGCGGGCTCGACGCCGACACCCAGATGGGGCCGCTGGCGAACGCGCGCCGTATCCCGGCATTGGAGGCGCTTGTTGCCGACGCCACGGCGAAGGGCGCGCGCGTGATCGCGGGCGGCGCAGCGACCGGTGACGGCTATTTCTTCCAGCCGACCGCGATCGCCGACGTGCCGCTCGATGCCGATGCGATGAACCATGAACCGTTCGGGCCGATGGCGCTGATCCGCCCGTTCGGCACCGAGGACGAGGCATTGGAGCAGGCGAACCGGCTGCCCTACGGCCTTGCAGCGTTCGCGTTCACCGAGAACGGTCGCCGCATCAACCGCATCGCCGACGGCATCGAAAGCGGGATGGTCGGGATCAACAGCTTCGTCATTTCGGCGAACGACATGCCGTTCGGCGGGATCAAGGAATCGGGTTTCGGCAGCGAGAGCGGGCCGGAGGGGCTCGATGGGTATCTGGTCACCAAGGCGGTGCATATTTATTGAGGGTCGGCAGCCTTAGGGCGACTTGGTGCCCGATTGGGGGGTGGGGAGCGATCGTTGGCGGTAACCGTCGCCCCCGCGAAGGCGACGACTGATTTCGGTCGATCGCGGCCATCGTCGGCTGCAGGTCAATCCCGCTCCAGCGCCACGAAATCGCGCTCCATCGGCGCCAGATGCGCGCCGCCGTCGACAAAGATCGTCTGCCCGGTCACCGCTTCGGCGCGCGCCAGATAGACGACCGCGTCGGCAATCTGCCCCGGCGTCGGCAGCGCGCCGAGCGGCATGCGCTTGGCTAGTCGCTCGACCTGGCCCGCCGAATAGTCGTCGGTCGCCAGCGTCAGCCCCGGCGCCACGGCATTCACGCGGGCGCGGCTTCCGAATGCGACTGCCAGCGTTGCGGTCGCCTGCCACAGCGCCGATTTTGACAGGCTGTAGGCTAGCTGATCGGGGACCGGCTGCACAACGCGCTGGTCGACGATGTTGACGATCCCGGGTCGCTGGCCCTCGCTGGCGGCGACCAGCGCCTTCGCCAGCATCACCGGCGCGGACAGGTTGACCTGCATCATCTCGCCCAGCGCCGCCGCCGACAGGGTGGCCCACGCGCCCTCGGCAAACAAAGCGGCATTGTTTACCAGCAGGTCGGGGGCGCGGCCGAACCTGTCGATGACGGCCGGGATCAGCGCATCGACCGCCGCCGGATCGGACAGGTCCGCGGCGAAGCGGTGGCTGATTGCGCCGGTTTCGGCGAGCGCATCGGCGAGCACGGGATCGGCTTCCCCCGGGCTGCGCTTGTGGATCGCCAGCGCATAGCCTTCGCGTGCCAGCCGCGCCGAAATCGCGG
>JAHCKJ010000264.1 GCA_026125835.1 Sphingopyxis sp. | reverse complement strand
TCCTTGAGCAGCGGGCGGTGGTTGCGCCGCCCCACCCGGTCGACCAGCGTCGGAATATCGGCATCGAGCCAGATGCTCAGACTGTCCCGCAGGATCAGCGCGCGCGTTTCGGGATTGATGAAGGCGCCCCCGCCGGTTGCGAGCACCATCGGCTTGCCGCCGAGCAGGAGCGCGATGACACGGCGCTCGCCGTCGCGGAAATGGCCTTCGCCGAACCGCGCGAAAATATCGGCAATTGTCATGCCCGCTGCGCGTTCGATCTCGTCGTCGGCATCGGCAAAACGCATCCCCAGTCGCTGCGCCAGACGGCGCCCAACGGTCGACTTGCCCGACCCCATCAGACCGACCAGCACAATCGACCGGTCGCGAATCGCCGGGGGGACGGCGCCTGCGCGTGGCAGTGTCGGGCTTTTCGGGTTTCGCGCCATGGTGCGCGCGGCTATACCGCCGGGGTCGCAGGGGACAATGTTTTTTGCCCCATGCCCTTGATGCGGTGTGCGCGGCGCAAGTTTAGAGGTGGACGTGGCCGACAAGATTGCCGAAAGCGCGGCGGTATGACGAAAAAACTTCCCATGTTGACGCTGGCGGTGTCGGGTTCGGTGTTGGCCACAGCGCTGGTGCTGCCGGTGCTCGCGCAGGAATCGTTGTTGCCGGAAGGGTTCGGCAGCCCGGTCGATACGCCGGCCCCGCGGCCCGCACCTTCGCCGACGCCATCGCCCGGCCCGACCGCGCTGCCCAAGAACGGAGTGGTACCGCCGACGGTCACCCCGACGCTTGGCGGGACGGAGACGGCGGGAACGGTCGACGCGACGACGGACGAGGCGGAGGAAGCCGAAGCGCCGGGGACGCTGAAATATGACCTGCCGCCGGGCGCGCGGCGATTGCTCACCCGCATCGGCCCGCTGACCCCCGAGACGGGTGGTCTTGCCCCCGATGCCTTTGGCGTCAGAGGACAATATGCCGCGGCCTTGATGCAACGCACGAACGGACAACTCGCCTCGCGCTGGGGGCATATCCTGCTGCGTCGCGCGTTGGTGTCGGCGGTCGATACTCCCGACACGATTAACGGTGCCGACCTCGCCGCCGACCGCGCGGCCCTGTTGCTTCGCATGGGTGAATCGATCGCCGCGCGCTGGATCGTCCAGTCGGTGGACTATGACCGCGCCACCCCGCGTCTTGTTGCCGCGGCGCAGCAAACCTATCTCGCCAACGCCGATCCGGCGGGCCTATGTCCCTATGTGCCCGCAGGCCTCGCGCATGGCGACGAGCACAGCTGGCGACTGGCGGCGGCGATCTGTTCGGGTCTGACCGGCGAAGCGGGGCCCGCGGGCTGGGCGATCGGGCGGGTACGATCGAGTGGCAAGATTGCCAGCTTCGACATCTTGCTCGCCGAACGGGTCTTGGGAGCTACGGGCAGCGGACGCCGCTCGACGACGATCGAGTGGGACAATGTCGCCCGCCTGACCAGCTGGCGTTTCGGCATGGCGACCGCGACCGCAGTGCCGATCCCGGCCACGTTGCGCGCGGCCGCCCCCGCCAACATCAAGGCGTGGGCTGTTCTGGCGCCGATGACGGAAATGGCGGACCGGGTCGCCGCGGCGCCCGACGCCGCGGTGCGCGGCGTCCTTTCGAGCGAAGCCTATGTGTCGCTGTTGAGTGCCGCGTCGACCGAGGAGGAACCGTCGGAGGATCTGGCAGCCCGGACCGAGCAGTTGCGCGCGGCGTTCGGGACCGCCGATGGTGCGGCGCGTTATGCGGCAATGGATCGGCTGTGGGCGGGCGGCGGCTACGCCGCGATGGTATCGACCGCGCGCGCCGCGGCGGCCTTGCCGCCCGGCACCGGCGTCGGCAGCGATCCCTGGCAGCTGATGGGATCGATGCTTGCCGGCGGTTTCGACACCAATGCGATGGCCTGGGTGCCGACGGTGAATGTCGGCAGCCGGGCCTGGGGTGTCCTGGCGGTCGGATCGCCGCGTCCGCTGAACGGGGTCAACGCCGGCACGATTGGACAATTCGCGGGGGATGACGACAGCGCGGACGGGCTGCGCACGAAGTTCCTGCTGGCCGGGCTTGCCGGGCTCGGCCGCATCGACGGCAACGCAGCCGCGTCGGCTGCGAGCGACCTCGGGGTCGATCTGGGCCGTCAGACGCGGTGGTCGCGCGCGATCATGGCCGCAGCCGAACGGCGCGAACCCGGCATGGTCGCGCTGCTCGCCGCGACGGGAATGCAAGGCGATTGGGACGATGTGCCGCCCTATCATCTCTATTACATCGTCCGGGCGCTGCGCGATGTGGGGCTGGGGTCGGAAGCACGGATGATCGCTGCGGAAGCGCTGGTCCGTGTCTGAACCCGCGGCGCGGCGATGAGCGACGCCGCCGCGATCGACCGGTTCCTGGAGATGATGGCCGCCGAGCGCGGTGCATCGCGCAACACACTCGCCGCCTATCGCCGCGATCTGGAGCAGGCCGCGGCGAGCATGAACGGCGCGATCGAGACCGCCGGCGTTGCCGATCTGCGGCGATTGATGGCCGGTTATCAATCGCTTGCAGCCAGCAGCGCCGCGCGCAAGCTGTCGGCTTTGCGGCAATTTTACGCGTTTCTGCTTGACGAGGGCGACCGGGCGGACAACCCGGCGCTCGATATTGCCCGGCCAACCACCCGGCGGCCGCTGCCGCGCATCCTGACCCACGATCATGTCGGGCGCCTGTTCGCGCAGGCCGAACAGGAGGCGGCGGACGACGCGCCCCCCGCGGCGGCGGTGCGGATGCTGTTGCTGCTCGAACTGCTCTACGGGTCGGGACTGCGGGCAAGCGAACTGGTGTCGCTGCCGCGGCGCGCGATCGCGCGCGAGCATGAATTTCTCATCATCCGCGGCAAGGGCGACAAGGACCGGCTCGTGCCGCTCTCCGACCGGGCGCGGCGCGTGCTCGCGCGCTGGATGCCGTTGATTGCCGAGGGGGCGACCTGGCTGTTTCCGTCGGGCCGCAGCCATCTGTCGCGCGTGCGTCTGTTCCAGATGCTTCGCGCCCTCGCCGCGCGCGCCGGGGTGGATCCGGCGGGGGTCAGCCCGCACGTCCTGCGTCACGCCTTTGCCACCCATCTGCTCGAAGGCGGCGCGGACCTGCGCGCGTTGCAACTCATGCTGGGCCATGCCGACATCGCCACCACCGAAATCTACACGCATGTCGACAGCCGCCGTCTGGTCGAGCTGGTCA
>JAHCKJ010000263.1 GCA_026125835.1 Sphingopyxis sp. | reverse complement strand
GCGCGCGGGATCGACCATCGCCGGGTCAAGTCGAACCGGCCGCTGAAATCGTTGGGCGGCGAACGCACCTTCTTCAACGACCTGGTCAGCGACACCGAAATCCGCGAAGCGCTCGCCCACGTTTGCACCGTCGTGTGGGATCGCGCTGCGAAGAAAGGGGCGCGTGGGCGAACGGTGACGCTGAAGCTGCGCTACGCCGATTTTCGCACGATCACGCGGGCGAAATCGGTCGCAGCGCCGATCGCCGACGGCAACGCCCTGTTCGCGGCGGGCGAAGCGATCCTGGCACCCCTGCTCCCCGCCGAACAGGGCATCCGCCTTCTCGGCGTCACCCTGAGCAAGTTCGAGGGTGACGAGGAAGAGGATCAAGCCGCCGCCCCCGCCGATCTGCTCAGCCTTATTTAGCGAGCGCGGGGGCAAAGCGACGCATCGCCGCTTTCATTTTTGGCGACATCGCCTGATAGGAACAGCGGATCAGCACTTCGTCCGAAACCTGAATCTCGTCGCGAAAGGGCGCGCCGACGCGATAGAGCGCGCGGTCGGGAGCGGTCGCTTTCACCCGGAAATAGCCCGCGCCGTCGAATCCGCCAAACTGCATCTGGGTAAAACCGCCCGCGACCGCGCGCGTTTGCGTGATCGGTTGCAATTCGGCGTTCGGTCCCAGATTCTGCGTCGGGCCGTAATAATAGACCGAGCCCCAGCGTTTTCCGTCATAGATATAGCCGTAATGCACCGACCCGCATTTCTGGCCGTCATTGGTCCAGAAACCCGGGGCGATCGGCAATTTGATCGTCGGCTGTGCAGCCGCCGTCGCGCTGCCCGCCAGCACTGCCAGGCCCATGATCCATCGGCGCATCGACACCCCCATCTTTGCCTGAGATGATGTCATGCTGGCGCAAGCGGCGCGCGAGATCAACCCGCCGGGGCGAAAACGCGCTCCTTGGTCGCGGTAAAGCGGATTGCGGGGTGGCGCTGCGTCACATAGCCGACTTCCCATGCGTCCTTCGCCATGAACACCGGCGCCCCGTCGCGGTCGGTCGCGCTGGCGCCGCGATGGTCGGCCTGAAAGGCTTTCAGCGCCGCCGGATCGTCGCTCGCGATCCAGCGCGCGGTATCCCAGGGCGATGCCTCCAGCTTTGCTTCGACCTTATATTCGGCCTCGAGCCGGCTGATCAGCACTTCCAGCTGCAGCTGGCCGACGACGCCAACAATCATGTTCGACCCGATTTCGGGATAGAAGACCTGGATGATTCCCTCTTCGGCCATGTCGTCGAGCGCTTTCCGCAGCTGCTTCGTCTTCGTCGGATCGACAAGCGCGACGCGGCGCAGGATTTCGGGGGCGAAATTCGGCAGCCCGGTGATCGTCACGTCGGTGCGTTCGGACAGCGTGTCGCCGACGCGCAAAGTGCCGTGGTTCGGGATCCCGATGATGTCGCCCGGATAAGCCTCCTCCGCCATCTCGCGGTCCTGGGCGAGGAACAGCATCGGGCGGCTGATCGCGATCGCCTTGCCCGTCCCGCCCTGCATCAGTCGCATCCCGCGTTCGAACTTGCCCGAACACAGGCGCATGAAAGCGATGCGGTCGCGGTGCGCGGGGTTCATATTCGCCTGCACCTTGAACACAAAGCCGGTGACGGCATCGTCGTCCGGCTGCACGGGTGCCGGTTCGGCCGGCTGCGGCTGCGGACCCGGGGCGTGCTTCGCCAGCGCATTGAGGAGGTCGACGACGCCGAACTCCTTCAGCGCCGAGCCGAAATAGACCGGGGTCAGGTCGCCATTGCGGTATGCGGCCGCATCGAAGGGCGCGTAACAGGCTGACGCAAGCTCGGTCTCTTCCTTGAGAAGCGAAAGCGCATCACCGCTCAGTTGCGCCGCGAGTCCGCCGTCGTCCAGCCCCGACACGGCGATGCGGTCGCCCTCATACATGCGCGACGCATCGCCGCCGGGCTTCATGATCGCCGGATCGACGAGGTCGTAAATGCCCTCGAATTGCCCGCCCATGCCCGCCGGCCAGTTCATCGGGCAAACGTCGAGCGCGAGCCGGTCGGCAACCTCGTCGAGCAGCTCGAACGGCGGCAGCCCTTCGCGGTCGACCTTGTTGACAAAGGTAATGATCGGCACCGAACGCAGGCGGCAGACCTCGAACAGCTTCAGCGTCTGCGGCTCGATGCCCTTCGCGGCGTCGATCACCATTACCGCGCTGTCGACCGCGGTCAGGGTGCGATAGGTGTCCTCGCTGAAATCCTCGTGCCCCGGCGTGTCGAGCAGGTTGAACACCAGCCCCGCATGCTCGAACGTCATCACCGACGAGGTGACCGAAATGCCGCGCTGCTGTTCGATCTTCATCCAGTCGGATCGCGCGCGCCGCGCCTGCCCGCGCGCCTTGACCTCGCCCGCCATATGGATCGCGCCGCCCGCAACGAGCAGCTTTTCCGTGAGGGTCGTCTTGCCGGCGTCGGGGTGCGAGATGATGGCAAAGGTGCGGCGGTCGGGATGCTTGGACATGGCGCGGGCGCGTAGCAGGCGGCACGGCAAGTGGAAAGGGGCTGGCGTCGCCGGCGCGGTGGACGCATGATCCGCCGATGCGTATATTTCTTTTCGCCGTCGCGCTGATCGCCGCCCCCGCCGCAGCGAAGGAATCGCCGTTCGTCGGCGAATACCGCTTGGCCGAAGGCCCCGACGTGGGTGGTGGCCTGCTGATCCGCGGCGACGGTCGCTTCCAATATATGCTTGCGGCGGGCGCGCTCGACGAGCGCGCCGAAGGCCGCTGGGAAACGCACGGCGACCGCATCTGCCTGACGACCGATCCGAAACCGGTGCCGCCGACAATGGAAAAAGGTTCGCTGCTCGAAGTGGAGGGGACGACACCGACGCTGCTCGTCACCTGGCCGAACGGACGCGGCATTGCCGGGGTCGATTTTACCATCGGCTTCGATACGGGCGAACCGATCGAGGACTATACGCAATATGACGGCTGGACCTTAGCCGACGACGACCCGCGTATCCCGCGCTGGGTCGAACTGCGCGAGCCGGTATACGGGATTACCGCGCCGCGCTTTGCGTTGAGCGATGCGGACAAAGGCCGGTTGCGCGCCATCATCATTCCCAACGACATCGGCGTGGTCGATTTCGCCAATGCCTGTGCAGAACGGAATGGCGAGAGATTGATGCTGGAGCGCGGCGACGGGCATATGCGGTTCGTCCGCGTAGCGGGCGACTAGG
>JAHCKJ010000262.1 GCA_026125835.1 Sphingopyxis sp. | reverse complement strand
TACACCGCGGCGGTCGAGGTCGCGCGCCAGCAGGTCGAAAACGGCGCGCAGGTCATCGACGTCAACATGGACGAAGGCCTGCTCGACGCCGAATATGCGATGACGACCTTCCTGAAGCTCATCGCCGCCGAACCCGACATCGCGCGGGTGCCGGTGATGATCGACAGCTCGAAATGGAGCGTCATCGAGGCGGGATTGAAGTGCGTTCCCGGCAAGCCGATCGTCAATTCGATCAGCATGAAGGAGGGCGAGGAACAGTTCCTCGATCATGCGAAGAAGTGCATGGCCTATGGCGCCGCGGTCGTCGTGATGGCGTTCGACGAGGTCGGACAGGCCGACACGAAAGAGCGCAAGGTCGAGATTTGCGAGCGCGCCTACAAGCTGCTGATGACCATTGGCTTCCCGCCCGAGGACATCATCTTCGACCCCAATGTGTTCGCGGTCGCCACCGGGCTCGAAGAACATGACAATTATGCGGTCGACTTCATCGAGGCGGTGAAGGAAATCCGCGTCCGCTGCCCGCATGTCCATTTTTCGGGTGGCCTCTCGAACCTGTCGTTCGGCTTCCGCGGCAACGAGGTTGTGCGCCGCGCGATGCACAGCGTGTTCCTTTACCATGCGATCCCCGCCGGGCTCGACATGGCGATCGTCAACGCGGGCCAGCTCGACGTGTACGACACGATCGATCCCGAACTGAGAACCGCGTGCGAGGATGTGATCCTCAACCGCAAGGTCGAGGGCGAGGCCGAAAGCCCGACCGAGCGGCTGATCGCGCTCGCCGAACGCTACAAGGGCAGCAATCCCGCGCAGGAAAAGGCCGCCGAGGAATGGCGCGGCTGGGACGTTGCCAAGCGGCTCGAACATGCGCTGGTCAAGGGCATCGACGCGCATATCGTCGATGATACCGAAGAGATGCGCCTGCTGATGCCGCGCCCGATCGAGGTGATCGAAGGCCCGCTGATGGACGGGATGAACGTCGTCGGCGACCTGTTCGGGTCGGGCAAGATGTTCCTGCCGCAGGTCGTCAAATCGGCGCGCGTGATGAAAAAGGCGGTCGCGCACCTGCTCCCCTTCATCGAGGCGGCGAAGGAACCCGGGGCGAAGGGCAAAGGCAAGGTCGTGATGGCGACCGTAAAGGGCGACGTCCACGACATCGGCAAGAATATCGTCGGCGTCGTGCTGCAATGTAACGGGTTCGAGATCGTCGACCTCGGTGTGATGGTCCCTTGGTCGAAAATCCTCGAAGCCGCGAACGAGAATGAAGCCGACATGATCGGCCTGAGCGGCCTGATTACCCCGTCGCTCGACGAAATGGTGACGGTGGCGGAGGAAATGCAGCGCGCCGGCATGACGATGCCGCTGCTGATCGGCGGCGCGACGACGTCGAAGGTCCACACCGCGCTCCGCATCGATCCCGCCTATCAGGGGCCGGTGCTCCACGTCCTCGACGCGAGCCGCGCGGTCGGGGTGGCCACAGCGCTGGTCAGCGACACCGGGCGCGACGCCTATGTTGCGGGTTACAAGGACGATTATGCCCATATCCGCGACGTGCGCGCGGGCAAGGGGCAGAGCGTGCTCCACACGCTGGAGGAAGCGCGCGCCAATTATTACGACGCCTATTTGAGCGACAAGCCCGCGCCGCCGCTCCAGCCCGGGCTGCACCGCTTCGACGACTGGTCGCTTGCAGAGCTGCGCGACTATATCGACTGGACGCCCTTTTTCCGCGCGTGGGAATTGCACGGCACCTGGCCGTCGATCCTCGACGACGAGGTGGTCGGCGAAACGGCGCGTGCGCTGAAAGCCGATGCCGATGCGATGCTCGACCGCATCATCGCCGAAAAATGGCTGACCGCGCGCGGCGTCTGTGCCTTCTGGCCCTGCGCGCGCGACGGCGACGATGTGACGATCCACCTCGCAGAGGAAGAACGCCATGTCACGCTGCCCTTCCTGCGCCAGCAGATCAAGAAAAGCCGCGACCGCGCCAATATGTGCCTTGCCGACTTCATCGATCCGGCGGGCGACTGGATCGGCGGCTTCGCCGTCGGCATCCACGGCATCGATTCCTTCTCCGAACGCTTCCGCGCCGACAAGGACGATTATTCGGACATCCTGCTCAAGGCGCTCGCCGACCGCTTCGCCGAGGCGTTCGCCGAGCGGCTGCACCAGCATGTCCGTACGACGCTGTGGGGCTATGCCCCCGGCGAACAGCTGACCAACGAGGCGTTGATCAAGGAGGAATATCGCGGCATCCGCCCGGCGCCCGGCTATCCCGCCTGTCCGGACCACAGTCTGAAGCCGATCCTGTTCGAGTTGCTGGCGGCGGAGGAGAATGCCGGCCTCGTACTGACAGAAAGCTTTGCCATGTTGCCCACGGCGGCGGTCAGCGGTTTTTATTTCGGCCATCCCGAAAGCCAGTATTTCGGCGTCGCGCGGATTGGCAGCGACCAGCTGGAGGATTATGCGCGCCGCCGCGGCGTCGATCTGGAAACCGCGACGCGCTGGCTGCGGCCCAATCTGGATTGAGTCTTTGCCTTATCGTCACCCTGAACTTGTTTCAGGGTCGATGGCCCGACCTGTCCTTAACCGCCGCGCATGATGATAGCGCAGGCCATGGATGCTGAAACAAGTTCAGCATGACGAAGGCCTTAATGTTCTCCCGACCTCCTGTCCGACAACAGGACACGCCAGGGATTAACCAGCTTCGCCAACGACTGTCGCCGCAAAAACCGCTATGGCGGACCCATGCTCAAGTCCCTTTTCCGTCGGCCGATGCTGCCGCTGCTCGCCCTGCCGCTCCTCCTCGCCCCGGCGCCGCTGCCCGCGCAGACCGGCGGTGCGCCCTACAGCGTCGATGGCCGCGGGTTCAACCGCTTGCAGGACGCCGTCGATGCGATCGGCGAAGGCGAGGGGACGATCCGCATCGCGCCCGGCTATCACCGCGACTGCGCGGTGCAGACCGCGGGCCGCATCGCCTTTGTCGCCGCCGAACCGGGCCGGGCGATCTTCGACGGGGTGACGTGCGAAGGCAAGGCGGCGCTGGTGCTGCGCGGCGCGGGCGCGCGGGTCGACGGGCTGGTGTTCCAGAATATGCGCGTCCCCGACGGCAATGGCGCGGGCATCCGTCTGGAAAGCAGCGACCTCGCCATCGTCAACGCGATGTTCCGCAATAGCGAGCAGGGGATTTTGACCGCCGACGATCCCGAAGCCACGCTGACCATCGACCGCT
>JAHCKJ010000261.1 GCA_026125835.1 Sphingopyxis sp. | reverse complement strand
GGGCAGGTTTCGGTCGCGCCATGCGCCTGATAGCCCGACGGAAAGACCACCCCGCTGCCGAGCCGCGCCAGGCCGCCGCCGAACCGGCCGCGATATTCGGCGTAAAGATCGGCCGACAGCTGGTCGACCGCGATCACCACGAGCAGTTTGGGCGCGGGCGTGGCGGCGGTGACCTTTTGCACCGGCGGGGCCGCATTCTGAGCCAGAACGGCGCTGCCGCTGCCGATACAGAGGGTGGCGGCGAGAGCGATTTTGAGAAGATTCGGCGTCACGAGCGGCGTCTCCGTTGCACAAGGGTATCAGCGCGGGCTGTCCTCTCGACGAAACCTGCCTATATGGCAAGCCTCGAGAGACAGGTGACAGCGGAACGGGCATGGATCGCGGCAAGGACGTTTTTGTGACAGCGCTCTGGCGTACGGTGCTCGCGCTGCTGGCGTTCGCCCTGCTCGCGCTCGGCCCCGCCAAGGCGCAATCAACCCATATCCAGCCGCAGCTGGTCGTCGAATCGACCGCACCGACGCCCGGCGGCACGACGACGCTGGCGCTCGCCATGACCCCCGACAAAGGCTGGCACGGTTACTGGATCAACGGCGGCGATGCCGGGTTCGGGATGTCGGTCGAATGGAATTTGCCCGAGGGTGTGACGGTGGCGCCGCTGCGCTACCCGGTGCCCGAGCCGCTGATCCTGTTCGGCATGATGAACCATGTTTACGAGCACCCCTATGCGCTGCTCGCCGATGTGGAAGTGGACGAAAGTGTCGCGCAGGGGAGCGACCTGACGCTGTCGGGGGTCGCCAATTGGCTGGCGTGTACCGACAAGGTTTGCGTGCCGGAACGCGCCGTTGTTTCCGTTGCGCTGAAAGCGGGCGACGGCGCCGTTGCTGCTGCGACGCGGGCGCGCTTTGACGGGTGGCGGGCGCTGCTGCCGCAACCGCTCGACCGCAAGGGCCGCTGGGAGCGGCGCGGCGATAGGGTGCGCTTTGCCATCCCCCTGCCCGCCGGGTCGGCGCTCGACGCGCCCTATCTGTTCGCCGAGACGCAAAATCTGGTCGATTACGCCGCGCCGCAAAGCTTCAGCCGCAACGGCGATTTCATCATCGTCGAGACGCGCGCCAAGGGCGAGGCGAGCGGGCCGGTGGCGGCGCTGCTCAAGCTGGGCGACGGGCGCGGGCTTTCGGTGCAGTTCGAGCCGGGCGCGGTTCCCGCCGCGGGCGAGACGATCGCCGGGCCGACGGACGCCATCGATTTCGCGCTGTTCTGGACGGCGCTGGGCGGGGCGATCCTGGGCGGGCTGATCCTCAATCTGATGCCCTGCGTCTTTCCGATCCTGAGCCTGAAGGCGCTGAGCCTCGCGCGCTCGGGTGGCAATGCGCGGTCGGCAAGGATCGAGGCGCTCGCTTACACCGCGGGCGCCATCGTCACCGCGCTGTTGCTCGGTGCCGCGCTGCTGGCGCTGCGCGCGGCGGGCGATCAGGTCGGCTGGGCGTTCCAGTTGCAGCATCCGGTCAGCGTGCTGGCGCTGCTGATCCTTGCGATTGCGATCACGCTCAACCTGCTTGGAACTTACGAGCTGCCGTCGTTCGGCGGCGGGCAGGCGCTGGCGGACAAGGGCGGCGCAGCGGGCGGTTTCTGGACCGGGGCGCTTGCCGCCTTTGTCGCGACGCCGTGCAGCGGGCCGCTGCTCGGCGCGGCGCTTGGCGCGACGCTCGTGCTGCCCGCGTGGGCGGCACTGCCGATCTTTGGCGGGCTGGGGCTTGGTCTTGCCCTGCCCTTTCTCGCGGTCGGGTTTGTCCCGGCGCTGCGCAACCGTTTGCCCAAGCCCGGGCCGTGGATGGCCAAGTTCCGCAAGTGGATGGCGCTGCCGATGGGGCTGACCGCGCTCGCGCTCGGCTGGCTGCTGTGGCGGCAACTCGGCAGCGGGTCGCAGCTGATCTGGCCGATCGTCGCGGTCGCGATGGCGCTGGTGCTGCTCACCCATTATGGTGCGATGCAGCGCGGCGACCGGCGGTCTTGGCTGCTGGTCGCCGCGGGCGTGCTCTTTGTCGTCGGCCTCGGCGGCACGGTGACCGAGGTTGCCGACGCCGAACGCACGGCGACGGCGAGCGGATCGACCTTCTCGCCCGATGCTCTCGCCAAGGCGCGCGCCACCGGCAAGCCGGTGTTCGTCTATTTCACCGCCGACTGGTGCCTGTCGTGCAAGGCGAACGAGGCGGGGGCGATCAACCGCGCGGCGGTGCAGGCGGCATTCGACAAGGCGGGTGTCGTCACGCTGGTCGGCGACTGGACCAACGGCGATCCGGTCATCACGCGGACACTGGCCGAACATGGCCGCAACAGTGTGCCGCTGTACCTGTGGTACGCGCCGGGGGCGGCGCAGCCCGAGATCCTGCCGCAGATTTTGACCCCGGGGATGCTGACGGAATTGGCGGAACGCTGATGCCCAAGGTTCGCGCCGACCAGTTGCTCGTCGATCGCGGCCTCGCCGAAAGCCGCACGCGCGCGCAGGCGGTCATCCTGGCCGGTCTCGCCTTTGTCGGCGACCGCAAGATCGACAAGGCGGGACAGCAGGTCGCCGATGACGCCGATGTGAGCGTCAAGGGGCGCGACCATCCGTGGGTGTCGCGCGGCGGGATCAAGCTCGATCATGCGCTGACACATCTCGGCTGGGACGTGACGGGCGTGGTGGCGATCGATGTCGGGTCGTCGACCGGCGGCTTTACCGACGTGCTGCTGAGCCGCGGCGCGGCGCGCGTCCATGCGGTCGATTCGGGGACCAACCAGCTGGCGTGGAAGCTGCGCCAGGATGAGCGGGTGATCGTCCACGAACAGACGAGCGCGCGCGTCCTGACGCCTGCCCACATCCCCGAACCGATCGACCTGATCGTCTGCGACGCGAGCTTTATCGCGCTGTCCAAGGTGCTGCCGGTCCCGATGTCGTTCGCCAAGCCCGGCGCGCGCATCGTCGCCTTGATCAAGCCGCAGTTCGAGGCCGAACGGCACGAGGTGGGCAAAAAGGGCGTCGTACGCGATGCCGCGGTCCACGCGCGGGTGTGTGCGGCGGTGCGCGATTGGCTGGAACAGAATGGCTGGACGGTCGTTGAAACGGTCGAAAGCCCGATCACCGGGCCGGAGGGTAATGTCGAATTTCTGATCGCCGCGGTCAAAGCTGCCGCTTGACGCCAGCCCCGCCCGCCGCGACACCCCCAGGGTCAGGACCCATTAATTCCGCGATCGGGGTTT
>JAHCKJ010000260.1 GCA_026125835.1 Sphingopyxis sp. | reverse complement strand
GCTCTACCGCTGAGCTACGCGCCCGCCCGGCACCGGCGATGGTCCGACGTCCGAAAGCCGGACGTCCATAGCCGCTGCGGCGATGATTGCAACGCCGATTTCTCCGAAACCGGCAGGGTGATGCAAATCAGGCCGCAGCTTATGCCACGGCCTGAAATTTCATCGCCCAAAGGACAGGTCGATCAGTTGACCGCGTCCTTCAGCGCCTTGCCGGCCTTGAACTTCGGCTGGTTCGACGCTGCAATCGTCATCGTTTCGCCGGTGCGCGGGTTGCGGCCGGTCGACGCCTTGCGCTTGCTGACCGCAAAGGTGCCAAAGCCAACCAGACGCACTTCGCCACCCTTCTTGAGCGAGTCCGTGATTGCTTCGAACACGGCTTCGACAGCCTTGCTCGCGTCACCCTTGGTCAGGCCGCTCGAGTCAGCGACGGCGGCGATCAGGTCTTGTTTGTTCATGCCTAAGGAACCCCTGCTTATGGTTGGTAAAATGATTCATGGACGCGCCATGGCGCGGTAATAACGCCGTTTGGCCCCGCCTTGTCAAAGCAAAAAGGCAAGAAAACCGCCACTAACCGGCGAATATACGACGAAAACCGCCTATTCAGCGCTGCCGGTCACCAAAGCTCAGTGCCGAATCGCGGTTTCGGGGTCTGTTCCCGGGTGCAGCGGCGGCGAAGCGGCCAGTTCGTCGGCTTCGGTCCACTCGATCGGAACGACGGGACCGGCTAGCGCCTCGGCCAACACCTGATCGACGTGACTGACCGGGATGATCTTCAGGTCGCGCGTGATATTCGCCGGAATTTCGACCAAATCCTTTTCATTTTCTTCCGGGATCAGCACGGTGGTGATGCCGCCGCGCAGTGCGGCCAACAGCTTTTCCTTGAGCCCGCCGATCGCCAGCACCCGGCCGCGCAGCGTGACTTCGCCGGTCATCGCGACGTCCTTGCGCACCGCGATGCCGGTCAGCGTCGAGATCATCGCCGTGACCATGCCGATGCCTGCCGACGGGCCATCCTTCGGTACCGCCCCTTCGGGCAGGTGGATGTGAATGTCCTTGCGCGCGAACAGGCTGGGTTTGATGCCATAAGCCGGCGCGCGCGCCTTCACGAACGACAGCGCCGCCTGCACCGACTCGGTCATGACTTCACCCAGCTTGCCGGTCGTCTTGACCTGCCCCTTGCCCGACGCGGTGACCGCTTCGATGGTCAGTAGTTCGCCGCCAACCTCGGTCCACGCCAGGCCCGTCACCGCTCCAACCTGATCCTCGCGGTCGGACACGCCGTGGCGGAACTTCCGGACACCCGAAAATTCGGCGAGGTTCTCGGGCGTGATCGAAACGCGTTCGGCCTTGCCCTCCAGAATCTTGCGCAGTGCCTTGCGCGCCAGACGCGCGATTTCGCGCTCCAGCGTGCGGACGCCCGCTTCGCGGGTGTAAAAGCGGATAAGGTCGCGCAGGCCTTCCTCGGTCAGTTCGAACTCGCCCTCCTTGAGGCCATGGGCCTCGATCTGCTTGGCGATGAGGTGACGCTTGGCGATCTCGACCTTTTCGTCCTCGGTGTAACCCTCCAGCCGGATGATCTCCATACGATCGAGGAGCGGCTGCGGCAGATTCAGCGAATTGGCCGTCGTCACGAACATGATGTCGCTGAGGTCGACGTCGATTTCCAGATAATGATCCTGGAACTTGCCATTCTGTTCGGGATCGAGCACCTCGAGCAGCGCCGACGCCGGATCGCCGCGGAAATCCTGGCCCAGCTTGTCGATCTCGTCGAGCAGGAACAGCGGGTTCATCGTCCCCGCCTTTTTCAGGTTCGTCACGATCTTGCCCGGCAGCGAACCGATATAGGTGCGGCGGTGGCCGCGAATTTCGGCCTCGTCGCGCACGCCGCCCAGCGACTGGCGGATGAATTCGCGCCCGGTTGCCTTGGCAATCGACTTGCCGAGGCTGGTCTTGCCGACGCCCGGCGGGCCGACAAGGCACAGGATCGGCCCCTTCAGCTTGTTGGTGCGCGCCTGCACCGCCAGATATTCGACGATGCGGTCCTTGACCTTTTCCAGTGCATAATGATCGTCATCGAGGATCGATTGCGCCTTGGCGATGTCCTTTTTCAGCTTCGACTTCTTGCCCCACGGCAGGCCGATCAGCGTGTCGAGATAATTGCGCACGACGGTGGCCTCGGCCGACATCGGCGCCATCGCGCGCAGCTTTTTCAGCTCGGCATTCGCCTTCGCCTTGGCCTCTTTCGACATTTTCATGCCGTCGATTTTTTGCTGCAACTCGGCCAGGTCGTCGCCGCCCTCGCCATTGTCGTTGCCCAGTTCGCGCTGGATCGCCTTGAGCTGCTCGTTCAGATAATATTCGCGCTGGCTTTTTTCCATCTGGCGCTTCACGCGGCCGCGGATCTTCTTTTCGACCTGCAGCACGCCAAGCTCGCCTTCCATGAAGGCGAACACCATTTCGAGCCGCTTCGACGGCGTGTCTTCGACCAGCAGTGCCTGTTTGTCGGACACCTTGATGTTGAGATTGCCCGCCACCGAATCGGCGAGGCGCGACGCATCGTCGATCTGCGACAGCTGCACCGCGGTCTCCGCGGGCATTTTCTTGTTGAGTTTGGCGTAATTTTCGAACTGATCCACCACCGAGCGCATCAGGGCGGCGGTATCGACGCTGTCGTCGGCGGTATCCTCGATCGGCTTGACGCTCGCCATCACCGTCTTGTCGTCGTTGGTCAGCGCAACCAGCTTGGCGCGCTCCCTGCCCTCGACCAGCACGCGAACGGTGCCGTCGGGCAGCTTCAAAAGCTGGAGCACGGTGGCGATCACCCCGACATCATACAGATCGTCGCGCTGCGGATCGTCCTCGCCCGGATCGAGCTGGGCAACGAGGAAGATTTCCTTGTCGGATTCCATCGCCGTCTCGAGCGCGGCGACCGAACGGTCGCGGCCGACGAACAGCGGCACGATCATGTGCGGGAAAACGACGATGTCGCGCAGCGGCAAAAGCGGAAAAGATTGCGTCATTACGGCTCCTGGACAGGCGCCACGACCGGACGCTCCGCCCTTCTTATAGGGTGTTCATCGCTAATATGGCGTAACTTCGCACGCATTCAATGTCGCTGCGGTGAACAGCGAGGGCAAAGCCGCTCAGAACGGCAGCTTGAAGCCCGGGGGCAGCGGCAGGCCGCTGGTCATCTTGCCCATTTCTTCGTTGCTGACGCGGTCCGCCTTTTCGCGCGCGTCATTGAACGCGGCAGCGAGCAGATCCTCAAGCATCTG
>JAHCKJ010000026.1 GCA_026125835.1 Sphingopyxis sp. | reverse complement strand
ACACCGTTGGCGCGCGCGATCGTCGCGCTGTCGCCGCTGGCGAGGGCGCGTTGCAGGTCGGTGATTTCGAGCGCCGAGAGGATCGCGAGCGCCACCTTGGTGCCAACGCCCTGGACGCTGGTGAGCAGGCGGAACCAGTCGCGTTCCTCGGCCTTGGCGAAGCCGAGCAGGCGCAGGAAATCCTCGCCGACCAGCATTTCGGTGTGGATGGTGACGGTGCCACCGATGGCGCCGAGCGCGTCGAGGGTGCGCGCCGATGCCTCGACCAGATAACCGACGCCGCCGACGTCGATCACCGCATGGCCTGCGCCGCTCGAATCCAGCCGCCCCGTTAGTTTCGCGATCATGGTCCGTGCCTAGCGCGGTGGGAATGAAAAGGGAACAGATTGGTTCGCACGAAGACACAAAGACACAAAGAGGGCAGTTCGGGCCGATAGGCCCTTTTCTCCTTCAGCCACTTTGTCTGCCGCAACAATGGGAGAGAAAAGCCGCTTCGCGGTAAATGCGACGTCTTCGTGTCTTGGTGTCTTCGTGCGAAACCCCTAAAAACGCGGCCGGTGGTTCGCGTGACAGATCGCCACCGCCAGCGCATCCGCCGCGTCCGCCCCCGCGACCTTCGCGCCGGGAAGCAGCACGCGTAGCATTGCCTGCACCTGTTCCTTCGCCGCGCCGCCGGTGCCGACGATCGCTTTCTTGACGAGGCGCGGGGCATATTCGGTGATCGCCAGCCCGCCGCGCGCGCAGCCGAGCAGGACGACGCCGCGCGCGTGGGCGAGTTTCAGCGTCGATTGCGGATTGTCGTTCACAAACACTTCCTCGACCGCGGCGTGGGTCGGGGCGTGGTCGGCGATGACGGCGGCGACCACGGTGTCGAGATGCGCCAAGCGGTCGGGCAGGGCCGCCTTGGCATCGGTCTTGATCTGGCCGTTGGCGATGTGGCTGATCCGGGTGCCCTCGACACGGATGATGCCCCAGCCGGTGCAGCTGAGCGACGGGTCGAGGCCGAGGATGATCATGCGTTTCCGTTCGTGTCGAGCGTATCCGAGATACCCCGAAGGCCAGCACGACCGATGGGCATCTCGACTTCGCTCGATGCGAACGGCTTTTGGGCTTTATCCAAGCTTTTCCATCACCGCGTCGGGGATTTCGTAATTGCCCCACACCGTCTGCACATCGTCGTCGTCGTCGAGCGTGTCGATCAGCTTGAACAGCGTCTGCGCGATGGCTTCGTCGGCGACTTCGCTTTTCAGCGTCGGGCGCCATGCGAGCTTCACGCCTTCGGCTTCGCCCAATTTGGCTTCGAGCGCCTTGGCGACTTCGTGCAGGCTGTCGACGCTGGTCCAGATGTCGTGGCCGTCGTCGGTCGATTCGACGTCGTCGGCGCCGGCATCGAGCGCGGCTTCGAACACCGTGTCGGCGTCGCCCGCGCTGGCGGCATAGTTGATCAGGCCCAGGCGGTCGAAGCCGTGGCTGACGCTGCCCGAGGTACCGAGGTTGCCGCCATTCTTGCTGAACGCGGTGCGGACGTTGGTTGCGGTGCGGTTGCGGTTGTCGGTCAGCGCCTCGACGATCAGCGACACGCCGCCAGGACCATAGCCTTCGTAGCGGATTTCCTCGTAATTTTCGCCTTCGCCGCCGCTCGCCTTGTCGATCGCGCGCTGGATATTGTCCTTCGGCATCGACTGCGCCTTGGCGGCATTGACCGCGGCGCGGAGGCGCGCGTTCGCGTCGGGGTCGGGCAGGCCCATCTTCGCCGCCACGGTGATTTCGCGGCTGAGCTTTGAGAACAGGCTGCTGCGCTTTTTGTCCTGCGCACCCTTGCGGTGCATGATGTTCTTGAATTTACTATGGCCGGCCAAGCCACCCTCCATCGGTCAATTTGAAAGCTGGCGCCGCCCTACCGCGGCGGCCGACAAGAGACAACCGCGTCAGATGACGACGGCGGTCCCCGACGCGCTGACCATCAGCATCGACCCGTTCTGGCCGAGCACTTCATAGTCGAGGTCGACGCCGACAACCGCATTGCCGCCGAGGCGCGCGGCTTCGGCTTCCATCTCGCCGATCGCTTCCTTGCGCGCGCGGGCGAGGACGTCCTCATATTTGCCCGAACGGCCGCCGACGATGTCGGTGATGCTGGCGAACAGGTCGCGGAACAGGTTGGCGCCGACGATCACCTCGCCGGTGACGATGCCCAGATATTCGCGGGCCGGACGGCCTTCGACGCTATTGGTGGTGGTGCTGAACATCGTCACTCTCCCGGGCTGATGAAGGTCGGGGCTCAGTCGATGCCGAGAGCCGATTTGTAAACGTCGAGGATCGCTTCCATTTCCTTGCGGTCGTTCGGTGGCAATTTGCGCAGGCGGACGATCTGGCGCATGATCTTTGGATCATAACCCTGCGATTTGGCTTCGTTATAGGTGTCGCGAATGTCGTCGGCGACGCCCTTTTTTTCTTCTTCCATCCGCTCGATGCGCTCGATGAAAAGGCGCAGTTGTTCGTCGGATACGGTGGCTTCGCTCATTTTGGGCTCCGGTGACTGGGATGGTGCGGCGCGAGAATCGCGGCTGCCGCGTCCCTAATCGTCCCGCTGCGTTTTCGCCATGCTTTCTTGGACTCAAACGCTCATTCGGGCGGAAAAGGCTGGCGCTTGCCGCCATCCTTGTGAACGACGCCGCGCCGCATCACGAAATCGACCTTTTCCAGCGCGGTGACATCGGCCAGCGGGTCCCCGCTGACGGCGATGATGTCGGCGTCGCTTCCCGCCAGAATGGCCCCGATCGGCCGGTCGAGTTCGGCGGCATTGTCGATGGTCGCAGCCTTGATCGCCTGCGCGGGCGTCATACCCGCCTTGACCATCAGCGCAAATTCCTTGGCATTGTCGCCGTGCGGCGCGACGCCCGAATCGGTACCGAACAGGATGCGGACATTGCCCCGGACCGCGCGCGCCATGCTGTTTGCGTGCGCGGCCGCCGCTTCCTCGGCCTTGGCGAGCTGCGGCGCGGGCGCGTCGCCGCGGCGGGCCTGCGCCAGCGCGGCGATCGGCGCAACCGCGGTCGGTACCAGCGCCGCGTTCGACGCCTTGAACAGCCTGACCGTTTCATCGTCGATAAAGCTGCCATGCTCGATCGAATCGACCCCGGCGCGCAGCGCCGCGTCGATGCCTTCCTTGCCGTGCGCGTGAGCGGTGACCTTGCGGCCAAAACTGTGCGCGGTATCGACCACCGACTTCATTTCGGCGTCGGACATCTGCTTGCCCAGCCCGCCCGCGACGTTCGAGCGCACTCCGCCGGTCGCGGCGAATTTGATCACCTCGGCGCCGAGGGAAATCTGCGCGCGCACCGCGCTGGCGCAGCTGTCGGGGCCGTCGCAGATATTGGTCCGCTCGGCGGCGACCGCGTGGGTGAGGGTGCGGTTCAGCCCGTTGACCCCGCCATGGCCGCCGGTCACCGAAATCATCGTCCCTGCCGGGATGACGGTGGGGCCGACGATGACGCCATTGTTGATCGCATCGCGCAGCGTCGTCGTCGTGCGTCCATCGCCGCCCAGATCGCGCACCGTCGTAAAGCCGGCTTCCAGCGTCTTGCGCGCATTGTCCTGCGCGATGACGAATATATCCTCGACGTCGCGGCCCGAGCTTTCGAGGCGGCTGCGCAGCAGATTGTCGTCGCTCGAAATATGGACGTGCATGTCGATCAGGCCGGGGAGGACAAAGGCGTTCTTCAGGTCGACGACACGCGCGCCGCCCTCGGGCGTCGCAAAGCCGTCGCGGACTTCCGCGATCTTCCCGTCGCGGACGATGATGGTCGATTGCCCGCGCGGTTCGCGGCCCGGCTGGTCGAGCAGACGCCCGGCATGGATATAGGTGGTGGCGGACGGCTGTGCGGCAAGCGGCGTGCTCGCGATCAGTCCTGCCGCGATCGTCGCTGCGGCCCATGTCATGCGCATCCCGTTTATCTCCCTGTTGGCTGTCCACCTTGTCGCGTGACCATGTCGCGAAAGCCCCGGCGCCGCAAGCTCAGCTATGCGGGTTCTTCGCCATGCTGGCTTCCATCCGTGCGAGCTGTTCGGGCGTGGCGGCGGTGTGGTACAAAGCTTTCCATTCGGCGGTCGGCATGCCGTGGACGATCGCGCGGCCTGCTTCCTTGTCCATGCGCCCCGCATCGGCAATCCAGTCGCCCAGGCAGTTGCGGCAGAAACCCGCGAGCCCCATCAGGTCGATGTTCGCGGCGTCATGGCGGTGCTGGAGCAGGCGGACGAGGCGGCGGAAGGCGGCGGCGGCCACCGCATCGTCCAACGCGTCGAGCGTATCGTTCGGGGCGGCCTGATCGTCGCTGCAGGACATGGCGTTATTCCTTCGGCTGAGGGGATGAATAGCTATACGCGGCTTGCCTTGCCGGGGGCAACGCGCCTACGCAAGCGGCCCCAGCTTTTTATCGGTTCGGAGCATTTGTGGTCCAGAGTTTTACCCCCCGCCAGCGCAAGGTGCGCATCCTGGCGACGCTTGGTCCTGCGAGCGCCAATCCCGAGATGATCGCGGCGCTGCACCGCGCCGGCGCCGACGCCTTTCGCGTCAATATGAGCCATGGCGACCATGCGGGCCACGCCAAGGTGATTGCTGCGATCCGCGCGCTGGAGAAGGAAACCGGGCGGCCGACGACGATCCTGGTTGATTTGCAGGGGCCAAAGCTGCGCGTGGGAACGTTCAAGGACGGTCCGGTCGAACTGGTCAAGGGCGCGCCTTTTGCACTCGATGCCGACAAGGCACCGGGCGATGCGACACGCGTTCATCTGCCGCACCCCGAATTGTTCGCGGCGCTGGAAGCGGGCACCCGGCTGCTGATCGACGACGGCAAGCTGGTGCTGCGCGTGCAGAGCGTCTCGCCGTCGCGGATCGACACGGTGGTCGAGGTCGGCGGCAAGATTTCGGACCGCAAGGGGGTTAATGTCCCCGACGTCGTCGTGCCGCTGGCGGCGCTGACAGAGAAAGACCGGAAAGATCTGGCCTTCGCGCTCGAACAGCATGTCGACTGGATCGCGCTGTCGTTCGTCCAGCGGCCCGAGGACGTTGCCGAGGCGCGGACGCTGATCGGTGGCAAGGCGGCGCTGCTGGTCAAATTCGAAAAGCCCTCGGGGGTGCAGCGGATCGAGGAAATCCTCGAGCTCGCCGACGCCGCGATGGTTGCGCGCGGCGACCTGGGGGTCGAGCTGCCGCCCGAGCAGTGCCGCCGCTGCAAAAAAAGCGCATCGTCGCCACCGCGCGGCGGATGGAGCCGGTGTCGTCGCCAGATGCTCGAATCGATGATCGTCTCGCCATCGCCGACGCGCGCGGAGGTGAGCGATGTTGCCACGGCGGTGTACGACGGGGCCGACGCGATCATGCTGTCGGCGGAGACTGCAGCGGGGGCGTGGCCGGTGGAAGCGGTCACAATGATGGATTCGATCGCGCGTTCGGTCGAAAGCGACCCCGATTATTTCCGCCGCCTGCATTTTACCGAAACGACACCCGACGCGACAACCGCCGACGCGCTCGCCGAGGCCGCGGGCGACATCACGCGCACGATCGACGCCGATGCGATCATCTGCTTCACCTTCTCGGGCTCGACGGCAAGGCGGGTCGCGCGCGAGCGGGCGGGGGCGCCGTTGCTGGTGCTGACGCCGAAGAAAGAGGCCGCGCGGCGCATGGGCCTCTTGTGGGGCGCGCACGCCGTATCGACCAGGGACATCGGCAGTTTCGAAGAAATGATCGCCAAGGGCAAGCGCATGGCGCTGCGCCACGGGATCGGAAAGGCGGGGTCGAAACTGGTGATGATGGCGGGGGTGCCGTTCGGAACCCCGGGATCGACCAACGTACTGCACGTCGCGACGCTGACCGGCGACGAGCTGCGCGGGTATAGCTGATCAGAGAATCCTCCCTGTGGCAAAGCCATGGGGAGGGGGACCGTGCGCGAAGCGGATGGTGGAGGGGCCGCGACGTCGGCGCCATGGCCCCTCCGTCAGCGGCTTCGCCGCTGCCACCTCCCCATGGCTTCGCCACAGGGAGGATCTTTGAGACCATAGTCGATTCAAATCGGCACAATCCTTACCGCCCGATTCAGATAATTTTCGAGGTGAGTCAGAACGGCACGACTAAAAATGGTAAACAGGCTTTGCACCATTGACGGGTCGCGGCATAGTTGGTGGGTGGTGAGCGTCGGACCCGCGTCGGGGGGATTCCGCATCGCATAGCTGGAGGTTTAGCCCGCGTGTCCGCACCGTTCCGTTTTCCGCGCTTTTTCGTCACCAGCCCGGCACCCTGCCCCTATCTGGCGGGTAAGACCGAACGCAAGGTGTTCACCGAACTCAGCGGCAATACCGCGAACGAACTGAACGACGCGCTGGGCCGTATCGGCTTCCGGCGCAGCCAGTCGGTTGCCTATCGCCCGAGCTGCGCCGATTGCGCGGCGTGCGTGTCGGTGCGGGTGTGCGCCGCCGAGTTCACCCCCAGCACTTCGCAAAAGCGCACCATCCGCCGCAACGGCGATCTGGTCGCGACCGCGTGCCGCTCGTGGGCGACCGAGGAACAATATGCGCTGCTGCGTTCCTACCTCGCCTCGCGCCACCCCAATGGCGGCATGGCCGACATGGACGAACAGGATTTCGCCGACATGGTCGAACAGACCCCGGTCGACAGCTATATGGTCGAATATCGCGAGCCGACCGCCGACGGCTCCAAGGGTCGCCTGATCGGCTGTTGCCTGACCGACCGGCAGGGCGACGGGCTTTCGATGATCTACAGCTTCTTCGACGCCGCGCACCCGCTGCGCGAAGGGCTGGGCACCTATATCATCGCCGACCATATCCAGCGCGCGGCGCGCGCCGGCCTGCCCTATGTCTACCTCGGTTACTGGATCGAGGGATCGGCGCGCATGGCGTACAAGGCGCGTTTCCGCCCGCTCGAGCGGCTCGGTCCCGACGGCTGGACCCGCTTCGAACCGCGCGCGGCGACGAGCCTCGCGGAGATGTTCGAACTGGCGTGAAGGTTGCCGCGCCGGGGTGAGCGGGCCTCACATCCTCTCCCCTTGAGGGAGAGGATAGCGCAGCTTGCTCCGTCAGAAGCTAGCGAAGCTTGGTGAGGGGATGGGACGCCAGCAGGCGTAAACCCCCTCTCAACTGCGGCTAGGCAGCAAGTTGCCAAGCCTTCGTATCTCTCCCTCAAGGGGAGAGAGGAAGAAAACACAGAGGCCGCAACCGGCCGCCCGCCGCCTTCCGAAAGCAAAGCCCGCCACCTTCGGTCGCAAATAATTGCGAACGTCTCGCAAACGCCTCGCATATCGCCGCTTGCGGTTGACCTTTTCCCGCATTCAAGGGCATAGCTTGACCTTCCAGGATATAAGTCCGGGTCGCATCCAGGTTGAGATCGCTTAGGGGTAGGCGATTGGGGGGAATGGGATGCCCGTTCGCATGTTCGTCAGCAGCATGATCGCGGTCCGCCGCCGCGCCGGTGCGCGCGCATGAGCGAGCCGGGCGCCGCTGACCGCGTCAAGGTTGCGATCATCGGGTCGGGACCGGCGGGCCTGAGCGCCGCGGCGCGCGCCGCGCAATTGGGCCTCAGCCATGTCCTGCTCGAAAAGACCGACCATCTGTCGGACACGATCTTCAAATATCAGAAGGGCAAGCGCGTGCTCGCGACGCCCGAACGGCTCGACCTCCGCTCCGACTGCCGCTTTGCCGAGGGTGCGCGCGAATATATTCTGGGCAATTGGGACGAGGACGCCGCGAACAACAAGGTGAATGTGGCCTATCACGCCGACGTCACCGAGGTGACCGGCGAGAAGGGCACGTTCGCGATCAAGACCGCGAAGGGCGATGTCTTTCACGCCGAAAATATCGTGCTGGCGATCGGGACGCAGGGCAATCCGAACCGGATGCGCTGCGAAGGCGCCGACCTGCCGCACATCATCTATCAGGTCGACGATCCCGAGGATTTCAAGGACAAGCATATCACCGTCGTCGGATCGGGTGACGCGGGGATCGAAAATGCGCTGGGGGTGGCCGAGGAGGCGCTGGAAAACACCGTCACCATCCTCAACCGGTCCAAGGATTTCGCGCGCGCCAAGGCGAAGAATGTGTCCGACATGATGGAGGCGGGCGAAAACGGCCTGATGTCGATCCGCACCGAGACGCAGCCGAAGAAGGTCGAACCCGGCTGGCTGACGCTCGACACCCCCGACGGCGAGGAGCGCATTCCGTGCGACGTCATCGTCGCGCGGCTGGGGTCGGTGGCGCCGCGCGCGTTCGTCGAATCGATGGGGATCGAGTTCACCGGCCCCGACCGCGAGGCTTTCCCGAAGCTGTCGCCGACCTTCGAATCGACGGTGCCCGGCATCTTCGTGATCGGCGCGCTCGCGGGCTATCCGCTGATCAAGCATTGCATGAACCAGGGTTATGACGTCGTCGAGTTCATCAACGGCAACACGGCGCTGACCCCCGCCGACGAGAAGGATCTGGCGGCGATCTTTGCGGGCTTGCCGCAGCAGAAACCGGTGAGCGAATGGCTCGACTATCTGCGCGAACGCGTGAGCATCTTTGCCGATGTCTCGCCGCTCCAGATGCGCGAGTTCATGCTCGATTCGAAGGTCGCCTTCTATCGCAAGGGCGAGGTGGTGTTCGAGAAGGGCGAGCCGGGATCGTCGCTGTTCGCGATCGCCGACGGTTTTGCCGGGGTGGAGGTCGCGCCGGGCGTCACCGTGCCGATCGAACAGGGGTCGATTTTCGGCGAGGTCGGGCTGATTTCAGGGCGCAAGCGCGGCGCGACGATCCGGGCGGGCGCCGACAGCATCTTCGTCGAGGTATCGCGCACCGCGGCGCTCAAGCTGATGGCGGCGGTGCCGGGCGCGAAGCGCGCGATCAACCGCATTTCACTCGAACGCCAGCTGCTGCAAATCTTCAAGGGCGGGCTGACGGTCGAGGATCTGGCGCCGGTCGTCGAGACCGCCGAGGTCGAGCGCGTGTCGGCGGGCAAGGTCGTGCTGACCGAGGGCGAGCAGGGCGACGATGTTTATGTCATCCGGTCGGGATCGATGGTGGTCGAGAAGGACATCGGCGGCAAGCCGATCTTCCTCCGCTACCTGCCCGCGGGCAGCTTTTTCGGTGAAATGGGGGTGCTGAGCGGGCAGCCGCGCAACGCCACGGTCAAGGCGGCGGTGGGCGGCGGTGATCAAGCGACCAAGCGACAGTTTCTGAATGCTCTTGGCGCGTGGTGCGCAAACTCAATGAACCATTGACGAGCGCGCGGCGATGAACAGCTTTATCGAGTCGCGCAAGGCGAGCTATTCGAGCGCGGTCGATCTCTATTCGGACACCGCCAGCTTCATTATGAAAGAGGGGTTGGGCGAGGCGACCGATGCGCTGCTGATCGACGAAAATCTGTGCGTCGGTTGCGACAATTGCGAAAAGGCGTGCGCCGACAGCCACGAAGGCCTGTCGCGGCTCGACCGCGAGGCGGGCAAGACCTTTGCCCATCTGCATGTCCCGACCAGCTGCCGCCACTGCGAACATCCGCACTGCATGGCCGACTGTCCGCCGAACGTCATCCACCGCGGCCCCGACGGCGAGGTGTTCATGGAACCGGGCTGCATCGGCTGCGGCAATTGTATGCGCAACTGCCCTTACGGGGTGATCCGCATGGAAGCGGCGCCGCCGCCCAAACCGGGGCTGCTGAGCTGGCTGCTGCTCGGCAAGGGGCCGGGGCCGGGCGAACCTTCGCCCAAATGGACCAAGAAACAATTGGGCGACGAGAAGCCCAAGAAGATCGCGGTCAAATGCGACATGTGCAAGGGCATCGCGGGTGGCCCGGCCTGCGTACGCGCCTGCCCGACCGGCGCCGCGATCCGCGTGTCGCCCGAAGAATTTCTGTCGATCGCCCGGCTCGACGAGGCGACCGACTGATGGCGTCGATCTTTCAGCGCCGTCGCAACAAGGCCACACAGGTCGAGCGGGTGCGCGAGCGCCAGCACGAGGGCTTCCTGCGCTATGCGGGCTTTCGCTGGGCAAAGATTTCGGGCGGGCTGTGCCTGCTGATCATCCTTTCCTATGCGCTGGTCGACGTGACGCCGCGGCACAATGGCGGCAGCTGGTACGGCTATACGCTCGGCACGATCGGCGCGCTTTTGATCCTGTGGCTGACCGCGCTCGGTTACCGCAAGCGCCGGATGACGAGCGATTACTGGTCGCTGAAAGCCTGGACGTCGGCGCATGTCTATCTGGGGCTCAGCCTGATCGTCATCGGCACCTGGCACACGGGGTTCCAGCTCGGCTGGAATGTTCACACGCTCGCCTGGGTGCTGATGATGCTCGTTATCCTGTCGGGGCTTTACGGCGTCATCGCCTATGCGACCTTGCCCGCGGCGCTGTCGAACAACCGCGAGCAGATGACGCAGATGCAGATGCTCGAGGCGATCCGCGCCTTCGACCGCCAGCTGCACAGCGCCGCCCAGCCGCTGACCCCGGCGGACAGCGCCGCGGTGCTCGCCTCGCTCGACCAGGATCCCTTTGCGGGCGGCGCATGGGCGCGGCTGCGCGGGCGCTATCCCGCCTGCGCGACCGCCGCGGCGCGCCGGACGCTCGCGGCATCGCAGGGCGGCGACACTGACGCGCGCGCCAAGGTCGTACAGCTGTTGTTGCAGAAGGAAGCGGCGCTGGCGCGGCTGCGCGCGCATCTGCGGCTGCGCGCGTTGCTCGAAATCTGGCTCTATGTGCATGTGCCGCTGACCTTTGCGCTGATCGCGGCGCTGTCGGCGCACATCATCAGCGTCTTTTTCTATTGGTGAGGCCGGGATCATGAGCTTCATCCTGCGCCGCATCGCGACGACCAAGACGGGCAAGCAGATCGTCCGCGACCAGGCGCTGCCCGGCGACACGATCACGCTCGGCCGCGACAGCGCGAACATAATCCATGTCGCCGACCTCGCGGTGAACCCGCATCATGCGACGATCGCCAGCACCGACGGGCGCACGGTGCGGGTAACCGCGCAGGAGGGGCTGGGGTTCGGCCTCAACGGCCGCACCGAAACCGTCGCCGACATCGACAGCGCCGCGGGCGGCGAGCTGCGTTTCGGGGGCCACCGGCTGACGATCGCGCGCGAGGACGACAAGATCATCCTGCTCGTCGAACGCATCGACGAATTGTCGCAATCGTCGAAGGATGTCGACGAGGTAAAGGCCTTTTCGCTCGCGGGCGTGATGCCGGGCAAGCGCGTCGGGTCGTGGACCTTTGGCCTGCTGATGCTGCTCGCGTTTCTGGTCGGGCCGATCTGGGCGTGGTACAGTTACAAGACCGTCGACGAACGGCCGGGCACGCTCCACGCCGACCGCAGCTGGATTTCGGGGCCGCTGTCGAGCGCGCACGCCAATCTGACCAAGGATTGCCAGTCGTGCCACGTCGAACCCTTTGTGGCGGTCACCGACACCGCGTGCGTCAATTGCCACACCGGCGAGCACAAGGCGATGAGCATGGCGCACGCCAATGCACCGACCGCGATGCTGCTCGCGGCGCGCGCGCCCGACGGGGGCTTCGACAAATTCCTCGCCAATGTTGGCGAGGCGTTCAACCGGCCGCAGGGGCGCTGCGTCGATTGTCATACCGAGCATGAGGGCGCGGGGCCGATGGCGGCGACGCCGCAGAAATTCTGCGCCGATTGCCACGACGGGATGCAGGGGCGGCTGAAAAGCGCGGGGCATCCGACGATGCTGGGCGATGCCGCTGATTTCGGCACCGGCCACCCCGAGTTCCGCCCCCTCGTCCGCGCCGCGCCGGGCGCGAAGCTGGCGCGCGCCGCACCGGGCAAGGGGACGGTCGATTACAATGGGCTGAAATTCCCGCACGATGTTCACCTGCAAGCGACCGGCGGCGTCGCGCGCATGGCGGCGAGTTTCCGCGGACGCCATGATTTCGGGCAAAAGCTCGAATGCGAAAACTGCCATCGCGTCGAAGCCGACGGGGTGCGCGTCAAGCCGGTCGAGATGGAACGCGACTGCGCGATGTGTCACAGCCTGGCGTTCGAGACCGTCGGCGGGGTGACGCGGACGCTACGCCACGGCGAACCGGCCCAGGTCGTCGCCGACCTCACTGCCTATTACCGCTCGACCCCGCCGTCGCGGCCGCTCCAGCTCGGCGGGATGCAGCGGCGACGTCCGGGCGCTTATGCCGAGGGGCAGGTCTACAACATCTATTTCAACGAGGTGGCGGTGCGGCCGAGCCGCGCGCAGGATGCGGTGCGCGCGGTGTTCTCGAAAGGTGGCGCCTGCTACGACTGCCACACGATCTTTGCGCCCGCGGCCGGGAACAACTGGCGCGTCGCGGCGGTCAACCAGACGCCGCGCTACCTGCAAAAGGGCTGGTTCGACCATGACGCGCACAAGGAAACCGCCTGCGCCGATTGCCACACCGCGGCGCCCGCGTCGAAAACGTCGACCGACCTGCTCGTCCCGGGCCTCCGCCAATGCCGCGATTGCCATGTCGGTGAAAGCGGCGCGCGGCTCGTCAAAGTGCAGACCGCGACCGAATCGCCCTGCGCCATGTGCCACGAATATCATTCGGACGGCGGCCAGCCGTGGGTCCCGAACCGTCAGCGGAAGGTTAACAGCGCGGCAATTACAAATAAACGCGCCGATGCTATGGCGGGTGTGAGCGCGGTCACAGGTGCCGCGACTCCGGGCCTATATCGTGTGACCTGGCGCACACCGGTTTTGCACGGGGCAAGGCGGGGCGGGTGAACTATCAGGCCGGGACCAGCCGGTGACAGCAGGGGACGGATATGCTGATCGCCCAGATCACCGATATCCATATCGGGTTCGATCCGGACAATCCGGCCGAATATAATCGCAAACGGCTCGACGAGGTGCTCGACGTGCTGATCGAGGGGCCGAACCGCCCCGACCTGTTGCTCGCCACCGGCGACATCACCGACCGCGGCGACGCCGACAGCTATCGCCGCCTTGCGACCGCCTTTTCGCGCTGCCCCTTTCCAGTGTGGCCCAGCGTCGGCAACCACGACCTGCGTGACAATTTCCACGCGCGCTTTCCGGGGTTCGACGACGGCAACGGCTTTGTCCAATATAGCGTCGAGCTGCCCGAACTCCGGCTGGTGACGGTCGATACGCTGGAGGAGGGGCGCCACGGCGGCGCTTTTTGCGCGGCCCGTGCGGCGTGGCTCGACGCCGAACTGGCGAAAGACCCGGCCAAGCCGACCTATATCGTCATGCACCACCCGCCGGTCGAAAGCGGGATCGAGTGGATGAACACCCACCCCGACGAACCATGGGTCGCGACCTTCACCGATGTCGTGCGGCGCCATCCCCAGGTGCGCGGACTGATCTGTGGACACCTGCATCGCAGCGTGACGGTGGCGTGGGAGGGGCGGACGGTGGCGATCTGTTCGTCCACCGCGCCGCAGGTGTCGCTCGACCTTCGCCCCATCGACGAAAATCACCCCGACGACCGCCCGATGATCGTCGCCGAAGACCCCGCCTATGCGCTCCACCGCTGGAACGGGCGCGAGTTGGTGAGTTTTTACGACCATGCCGGGGCGCACACGATGCTGGCGAAATATGACGAGCGGTTGCAGCCGCTGGTGCGCGAGTTGAAGGCCGAGCGGCCTAGTTAAGAACCGTCGCCCCCGCGGAGGCGGGGGCCGCAATCGGCCTTTTCCTGCCTCGCGACGTAAACCGACAGCGGCCCCCGCCTTCGCGGGGGCGACAACTGCTCAATAGCCCAGCGTCAAATCCACCCGCGGCTCGACGGCCTCGCCCTTATGCCAACGCTCCAGATTCTCCAGAAACCGCTGCGCCGACCGCACGAACATCTTGTCCTGCGCGCGGCCCGACAGGTGCATGGTGATGTGCGCGTTGTCGAGGCTCCACAGCGGGTCGTCGGCGGGCAGCGGTTCGGGGGTGGTTACGTCGAGAAACGCAGCCGCGATCTGCTGCGCATCGAGCGCGGCGACGAGCGCGTCCTGATCGACGACGCTGCCGCGCGCGATGTTGATCAGCGTCGCGCTCGGCTTCATCGCGGCGAGTTCCGCCGCGCCGATCATGCCGTCGGTTTCGGGGGTTGCGGGCACCGCCAGGATCACCCAATCGAAATCGCCCAGCCGCGCGCGCCACTGATCGGGGGTCAGCGTGTTTTCGCCCGGCGAACGGCGCACCGCGGTGACATCGACCGCAAAGCCCTTGAGCCGCTCCTCGATCAGCTTGCCGATCGCGCCATAGCCGAGCAGCAGCGCCTTCGATCCGAACAGTTCGACCTTGCCCGGCGAGTCCATCAGCCACTCGCGCCGCTCCTGCGCGCGCACGACCTCGCGGTAGCCCTTGGCGACGGTGAGCATCCCCATCACGACATATTCGGCGATCGTGATCGCGTTGATCCCGGCGCCGTTGGTGACGACGGTGCCGCGCTCCTTCAGCAGATCGAGCGGCATCCCGTCGATCCCCGCGTAGATCGAGTTCAGCCATTTGAGGTTCGTCGCCGCGGTGATGACCGCTGCCATGTCTTTCTTGTCATACATATCGAACCAGCCGATTTCGGCTTGGGGGGCGAGTTCGAGCGCCTCGTCCTTCGACTGGAAAAAGTGCGGTTCGACCCAGTCGGGAAGGCGGTTTTCGACGAGGGGGCGGATGAGTCCCGACAGGACGGTGACGGTTTTGGTCATGTGTTCTCCCCTCCCGCTTGCGGGAGGGGCCGGGGGTGGGCCTGTCCATGCGCGGCGGGTGGGCCATTCATGCCCACCCCTAACCCCTCCCGCAAGCGGGAGGGGAACTTAATTGTCCAACCGCCAGTCCCAGCCGAGCGGGTCGCCGTCCATCACCTCGACGCCCGCGGCGATGAGCTCGTCGCGCAGCGCGTCGGAGGTCGCGAAGTCCTTCGCGGCGCGGGCCTCCTTGCGTCGGGTGAGGGCGGCT
>JAHCKJ010000259.1 GCA_026125835.1 Sphingopyxis sp. | reverse complement strand
ACCGACCGCGGCCCCCGCCTTCGCGGGGGCGACGGCTTGTCTGGGATGCGGCCAGCATTGACTCGCCTGCCCCAATCCATCATAATAGTTTCAATTGAAACCATATGAGGGAAAAAGCCATGGCCGACCTGTTCGAAAACCCGCTGGGCCTCGACGGCTTCGAGTTCGTCGAATTTTCGGCGCCCGAAAAGGGCATTCTCGAACCCGTGTTCGAACGCATGGGCTTTACCCGCATCGCGCGGCACCGCTCGAAGGATGTCGAGCTGTGGCGCCAGGGCGACATCAACCTGATCGCCAATTACGAACCCAAATCGCCCGCCGCTTATTTCGCCGCCGAGCATGGCCCGTCGGCGTGCGGCATGGGCTGGCGCTGCCGCGATGCTGCGAAAGCTTACGCCGAAGCCATCGAGCGCGGCGCCGAGCCGGTCGAAGTGCGGACCGGCCCAATGGAACTCCGGCTGCCCGCGATCCGCGGCATCGGCGGCTCGATCATCTATCTGGTCGATCGCTATGGCGACGACCTCAGCATCTACGACATCGACTTTGTTTACGAAGACGGCGTCGATCGCCGTCCGGTCGGCGCGGGGCTGAAGCTGATCGATCACCTGACACACAATGTCTATGGCGGGCGCATGGCGCATTGGGCGGCGTTCTACGAGCGCATCGCGGGCTTTCGCGAGATCCGCTATTTCGACATCAAGGGCGAATATACCGGCCTGACCTCGAAGGCGATGACCGCCCCCGACGGCAAGATCCGTATCCCGCTCAACGAAGAAGGCGCGGGCGGCGGCGGCCAGATCGAGGAATATCTGCGCGCCTATAATGGCGAGGGCATCCAGCACATCGCCTTTGCCTGCGACGATCTCTATGCCGCGTGGGACAAGCTCAAAGCGCTCGGCAACCCCTTCGCGCCGTCGCCGCCCGAAACCTATTATGAAATGCTTGCCGAACGCCTGCCCGGACATGGCGAGCCGGTCGACGAACTGAAATCGCGCGGCATCCTGCTCGACGGTTCGACGGCGGAAGGCGACCCGCGGTTGCTGCTCCAGATCTTCGGCCAGACGGTGATAGGCCCCGTTTTCTTCGAATTCATCCAGCGCAAGAAGGACGAGGGGTTCGGCGAAGGCAATTTCACCGCGCTGTTCAAGTCGATGGAACTCGACCAGATCCGCCGCGGCGCGCTGGAAATCAACGAACCCGCTTGACCCCTTCACCGTTCGCCCTGAGCTTGTCGAAGGGCTGTCCTTTTCTTTGCGCGAGGGAAGAAGAACGGTGCTTCGACAAGCTCAGCACCAACGGAGTTGGGTAAAATGACCAGTCAATCCCCCATCAAACTCGGCGGCGTCCACCACGCCGCCTATCGCTGCAAGGACGCGAAGCAGACGGTCGAATGGTACGAGGCCATGCTCGGCATGACCTACACGACCGCCTTTGCCGAGGATCATGTCCCGTCGACCGGCGAATATGATCCCTATATGCACGTCTTCCTCGACGCCGGGAACGGCAACATCCTCGCGTTTTTCGAGCTGCCCAACCAGCCCGAGATGGGGCGCGATGCGAACACGCCGATATGGGTGCAGCATCTGGCGTTCAAGGTCGGCAGCTATGACGAACTGACCCAGGCGAAGGCGCATCTGGAAGCGAACGGCGTCGACGTGCTCGGCCCGACGCACCATGGCATTTTCAAGTCGATCTATTTCTTCGATCCCAACGGCCACCGCGTCGAACTGGCGTGCGACATCGGCACCGCCGAGCAATATGCCGAACTGAGGCGCGTCGCCCCGCTGATGCTCGACGAATGGAGCCGGACCAAGAAGGCGCCGCGTCACGCCGACTGGCTGCACACCGCGGCGAACGAATAGACGGACCTTCCCCATCCGTTCGTGTCGAGCGAAGTCGAGACACACCGACGACATACGCCAAGCCAGGCTTATCTCGACTTCGCTCGATACGAACGGGGTTTGGCGTTGGCGCTATTTCCGCGCCATCCCGACGCTCTCCCACGTCGCGCTGCCGCACGCATCGGCGGTCTTTTTGCTGTCGCCCGAAAGCAGGCCGAGCACCAGAAATCCGCCGATGACCAGCGCGACAAAGGCGGTCGTTACCATCCCCAGATATTTCTCGATAAATGCCTTGATCGGCGCGCCGAACAGGCGAAACAGCACGCCGACCGCCATGAAGATCATCCCGCGCCCGACGATGCTGGCGCCGATGAAGGTCGCCAGGTCCATGCCGGTAAAGCCCGCGGTCAGCGTCATCAGCTTGAACGGGATCGGCGTCGCCCCGGCGATGATGATCGCCTCGGCGTCATATTGGTTGAGGTAACAGACCGCGACCGGGAATTTTTCGGTCAATCCCAGCGCCCCGAGCAGCCACAGCCCGATGCTCTCGTACAGAAAATGGCCGATCGCATAGCCGAACAGCCCGCCAAGCACCGACCCCGCGGTGCAGATCGCGGCAAAACGCACCGCGCGCTTCGGGTCGGCGAGGCACATCAAACCCAGCACCGGGTGCGGCGGGATCGGGAAAAAGCTCGATTCGATGAAGGCGATCGCGAACAGCCACCATTCGGCGTGACGGTGCGACGCCTTGGCGATGGTCCAGTTATACAGGTGCGCGAGCAGGCTTTTGGCCGTCGGGCGTGCAGTCGGGTCGATCAGGATGGCCATGGCGCGCCGATCAGTGCCGGAAATGCCGCATACCGGTGAAGAGCATCGCCAGTCCGGCCTCGTTCGCCGCGGCGATCACCTCGTCATCGCGGATCGATCCGCCCGGCTGGATCACGCAGGTCGCGCCCGCCTCGACCGCCGCGAGCAGGCCGTCGGCAAAGGGGAAGAAGGCGTCGCTCGCGACCGCGCTGCCGACGGTGCGCGGACTGGCCCAGCCGTGGCTTTCGGCCGCCTCGCGCGCTTTCACCGCCGCGATGCGCGCGCTGTCGCGGCGGTTCATCTGCCCCGAGCCGATGCCCGCGGTCGAACCGCCCCTGGCATAGACGATCGCGTTCGACTTCACATGCTTGGCAACGGTCCATGCGAACAGCGCGTCGGCCAGTTCCTCGTCGGTCGGCGCGCGCTCGGTCACGACCTTCAGGTCGGCGCGGGTGATGCGGCCATTGTCGCGGCTCTGCGCCAGCCACCCGCCGGTAATAGTCTTCAGCACCAGGCCACCGCGCGCCGGATCGGGTAATTCGCCGGTGAGCAGCAGACGCAGGTTCTTTTTCTTCGCGAACACCGCGCGCGCATCGGCGTCGGCGTCGGGGGCGCAGACGACTTCGGTAAAGATGCTGCTGATCGCTTCGGCGGTCGCGCCGTCGAGCGGCCGGTT
>JAHCKJ010000258.1 GCA_026125835.1 Sphingopyxis sp. | reverse complement strand
AGACACAATGAAGGCCCGCGGGATGACGCGCGAACAGGTCATCAACGACGTCTTGCTCGCCGGACAGCCGACCAAGCAGTTCGTGACCGTCGAACAGGTGGCGGCCATGGCGCTGTTCCTGACCCGCGACGAGGCGGCGAACATCACCGGCGCGAACCTGAGCGTCGACGGCGGCTGGACTGCGGCGTAGAACAGCCGCTTCGCGCCCTTTACCGTAGCGCTGAGCCTGTCGAAGGGCGCTTGTCCGGGAAGCGCCCTTCGACAGGCTCAGGGCTACGGTGATATCCTGTCCCTCGCGCACCGCGCAGCGCCGTAAGCCTTGAGCATTCTCTTGTCCCCTCCTAAGGTTAACGCAACCGGACCAGGGGAGAGACGGAGAATGAGGGGTCGCACCAGATATTTATTCACCCTGATGCTGGGGGCGAGCGTCGGCGCATGCCAGACGGTGCCCAAAGTGCCTCCCTCGGCGGCCGACGAGCCCGCTGCATCGGGCAGTTGGCGCGCGACGGCGACAGGGCAGGACCAGGAGCGCATTCGCAGCTGGTACAGCAGCTGGCAGGGAGCGCTTGCCGATGCGCGCGCCAAGGGCCACGGCGCCGCGATCGACCGTGAAGGCGCATTGTTGCAGCCCATGGCGGCGCTGCCCAATCCGCACCTGCCGCCAGGCGATTATCGCTGCCGCACGATCAAGGTCGGCGCGCAGGGGCGCAGCACGCTCGGCTATATCGCCTATGGCTGGTTCCGGTGCCGGGTGGCGCAAGAGCAAGGGCTGTCGAGCCTGACCAAGCTCACCGGGTCGCAACGCCCCGTCGGGTTGATATTTCCCGACAACCTGAAACGCCAGATTTTCCTTGGCACACTGGAGCTTGGCGATGAAAAGATGGCGGTTAATTACGGCAGCGACCGGATGCGCGACATGGCGGGGCTGGTCGAACGGATCGGCGACAACCGGTGGCGGCTGGTTCTGCCGGCGCCGGCTTATGAATCGTTGCTCGACGTGATCGAGCTGGTGCCTGCGGGCTGAGAGCAGGGGTAAGCGAATGAGAATGGTCTGGACCGGGGTTGCGGCATTGGCGCTTGCCGTACCTGCTACGGCGCAAACGCTGGGCGGCGAAGTGCAAAAGCAGATGCCGTCGCTGATGAAAATCTATGCTGATCTGCATGCGAATCCCGAGCTCAGCTTCATGGAAGTGCGTTCGGCCGGCATATTGGCGGCCGAGGCCCGCAAACTGGGGTTCGAGGTGACCGAAAAGGTCGGCGGCACCGGCGTTGTCGCGGTCATGAAAAATGGCCCGGGGCCGGTCGTGATGGTGCGCGCCGACATGGACGGTCTGCCGGTCACCGAACAGACCGGGCTGCCCGGCGCGTCGAAAGTGCGCGTGACGACCGCGGAGGGTGTCGAGACCGGTGTGATGCACGCCTGCGGCCACGACACGCATATGACCGCATGGGTCGGCGTCGCGCGGCTGATGGCAGCCAACAAGGCGAACTGGTCGGGGACGCTGGTGATGATCGGCCAGCCGGCCGAGGAACGCGGTGCGGGCGCGCGGATGATGCTGGAAGACGGCCTCTATACCCGCTTTCCCAAGCCGCAATATGTGCTGGCTTTCCACGACGCGGCGCAATTTCCTGCCGGGATGATCGGCTATACGCCGGGCTATGCGCTCGCCAACGTCGACAGCGTCGACATATTGGTCAAGGGGGTGGGCGGTCACGGAGCCTATCCGCACACCACCAAGGATCCGGTCGTCCTCGCCAGTCGCATCGTGACGACGCTGCAGACGCTGGTTTCGCGCGAAATCAGTCCGCTCGACAGCGCGGTGGTGACCGTCGGCAGTTTTCACGCGGGCGCCAAACACAACATCATTTCGGACGAGGCACGGCTGCAACTGACCGTTCGCAGTTACACCGACGAAGTGCGCGATCATTTGCTGGACGGCATCGCGCGCGTGGCAAGGGGCGAAGCGATCGCCGCGGGAATGCCAGAGGACAAGATGCCGGTGGTAACGGTGCAGAAGGACGAGTTCACGCCGTCGACATTCAACACCCCCGACTTTACCGAGGAAATGGCCGCCTATCTGAAAACCAGTTTTGGCGACCAGCGCGTGGTCCAGATACCGCCGGTGATGGGCGGCGAGGATTTCGGCCGTTTCTCTCGCGACGACAAGGACATCAAGAGCCTGATCCTCTGGGTCGGCGGGGTGCCGCAGGCCGAATATGACGCGGCCAGGAAAGAAGGGCGGACGCTACCGAGCCTGCACTCGCCCTTCTGGGCGCCTGATGCCCCGGCGGTAATTTCGACCGCCACCGAGGCGCTGGCAGCGATGACGATGAAGCTGATGGGGAAGCCGTAGCCGTCGATGCCAAAGCGGTGTGCGGCATATCGCGGCCCAAATAAATTGGGATGGACCTGTACCGGCGGCTGTGGTGAGCAAAAGCCATGTCCGCCCGCCAATCCTCGTCCCGCTTGTCCGACTGTCTAACCGAACGGGAAATCGAGATTCTGCGACTGCTGGTCGCGGGGCATACGGTCAAGACGATCGCCGCCCGGCTGGGTCGTTCGGAAACCTCGATCAACGAGCGCTTGCGCAGCGCGCGCCGCAAGACCGGCATAGGTAGCAGTCGCGAGTTGGCAAGGCTGCTCGACCTCCAGAAAAATTGTGACGAAAATATCGATCTTTCGGGCGGACGCCTTGCGGTGGCAGGTCGAGCGCGCACCGCGGCCGTAGGGGTTCGCGGCCCGAAAGGAATGTTCGCCATGTTGATCGCACTGTCGCTCGCCGCCGCCGGATTGATTGTCGCCGGCAACCCTCCTGCCGATCCGGTCGAAACGACAAACGCCGGATCCAACGCCATTGCCGGGTCAGCGCCGTTGGCCGGAAGCTGGCTGCTCGACGCCTCGCCGATGCCGGAGGATGTCCGGCCGCAGCGGGTGCTGATGACGTTCCGACCATTGCCGGATGGCAAATGGACCACACGTATCGAAATCGTTGGGCAGGACGGGTCCCGCAGGCATTCAGAATCCAGCGCTGCGCCGGATGGCGTACCGGTTCCAGTTCGCGGCAATCTGGATATTATAGACAGCGTCGCATTGCGCCAACCGGCACCGGACACGCTGGTAATGACCTTGGGCAAGGGCGGGGCACGGGTCTCGACGCGCGTATACACGGTCGCGCACAACGGGAAACTGATGACCGAAACCATCGTGTGGTCCAGCGACCGCCGCCAGAAACTGGAAACTGTCCGTTTCAACCGGATTGATTAACCGGTTCGCACCAGACCTGCCTTCAGATTGGCAACAGCGGGTGGGCACTCCTGCCCACCCGCCCTTTGC
>JAHCKJ010000257.1 GCA_026125835.1 Sphingopyxis sp. | reverse complement strand
TTGTAGGTCGGCTTTGTAATCAGCCTTCCACCGCCGCCTTGTGCACGCGCCCGTTCATCACATAATGCGCCACGCCCAGCTGCATCCCCGCCGCCTGCGCATCGTCGATCTCGCGCACGCGGCGCGCCGGGGCGCCGGCCCATAACTCGCGATCCGGGATTTCCTTGTTCTCGGTCAGCAGCGCCCCCGCCGCCAGCATCGCGTCGCTGCCGATGCGGCAGCCATTCATTACCGTGGCCTTGAGGCCCACGAACGCGCGATCCGCGAGCGTGCAGCCATGGACCATCGCGAGATGGCCGATCAGCACATCCTCGCCGATGATCGTCGGAAAACCGTCGGGCCGGTGCGGCATCGGGCCGTCGCAATGGACGATGCTGCCGTCCTGGATATTCGAGCGCGCGCCGACGACGATGCGGCTGACGTCGGCGCGCAGCACGCAATTATACCAGATGCTGACATCGGGCCCGATCGTCACGTCGCCAATGATCCGGCAGCCCGGCGCGATAAAGGCGCTGGGGTCGATATGCGGCGTCTTGCCGTTGACCGTGATGATACTGACGTCACGATAAGTCATTCGGCCCTCTTTCCGATCAGGCTGCCCCACATCAGCACGGGCAGGGTGGAGGCATAATCGTCGGTCCAGCGCTGGAACCCGGCGCGCGATTTCAGCGGCACCCACGCGCCGTCGAGCGGCGCCTCGCGGCGCGGACGCAGGGCGCCGGTCAGCTGTTGCAGCCGGTCGGGGGTTGCGGCAAGCGCGACCCAGTTCGATCCGGTCAAATCGTCGATCCCGCTGTCGGGCGGCCCCGGATCGAGCCGGATCGCCGCCGCCCAGCCACGCGCGCGCGCTTCCTCGGCCAGCACCGGCTCGAGCGCGAAAAAGCGGTTGGAGATGTGGATCAGCAAGATGCCCTCGGGCTTCAAGGCGCGGGCGTAAATGCCGATCGCTTCCCGGGTCAGCAGATGGAGCGGGATCGCGTCGGACGAAAAGGCGTCGATGACCAAGATGTCGAACCGCCCCGCAGCCTGTTCGGCGATCTTGAGCCGTGCGTCGCCAATGACGACCGGCGCGTCGGGGGCGCAATCGGACAGGAAGGTAAATTTGGCGGGATCGCGCGCGATGTCGACCATCACCGGGTCGATCTCGAATATCGTCCATTGCTGGCCGGGGCGGCGATAGCAGGCGAGCGTTCCCGCCCCCAGCCCGACGATCCCGACCGCCGCATTCGGTCCGGCCAGCGCCTCTGCCTTGCCCAGCGCCAGCCCGACCCCCGATTTCGGGCCATAGTAGGTCGTCGCCTCGCGCCGGTACGCGGGGTCGGTGCGCTGGAGGCCGTGCAAGGTCGTGCCATGCGCCAGCCGCCGCTGTCCCTGCGCCGGATAATCGGTGACGGTATAGACGCCGAAATAGCTGCGCACCCGGTCGCCGGTGAAGCTTTCCTGCACCGTATTCCAGCCGCCGACGCCGACCATCAGCAGCGCCAGCACCGCGACATAGGCCCAGCGCCAGCCGATCACCAGAATACCGATGACCAGCATCGCCATCCCCCAGCCCGCCACCGCGCCGTCCAGCCGCCCCGACCAGCCGTCGACCATCCGCAGGCTGGCATAGACCGCCACCGCCACAAGCAGCGCGACGCCGATCCGCGCCGACGAGGGTTTGAGTTTCAGCCATTTGTCCCACGGCAGGATCGCCGGCAGCGGCAGCAGCATCGCCGCGGCGAGCGTCAGCAGCGGATGTTCATACACCCAGTCGAACATCAAAGGCGCGAGCAGCGCCGCGAACAAGCCGCCGAGCACCCCGCCCGCCGACATGACGAGGTAGAACAAAGTCAGATGCTGCGGCGCCGGACGCAGATGGTAAAGATAACCGTGGAGCGCGGTCGCGACAACGAACAGCATCGCGAGGCTGGCGAGCGCGACCATCAGCGAACCGCCGCCCGAACTGAGCAGCGCCAGGGCGCCGATCGTCAGCAGCACCGTCGGCGCGATAAAGGCAAAAACCTCGGTCAGCCGGTGCATCGTCGAAAAGGCGATGACAAAGCTGAGCAGATAGAGGCCGAGCGGCAGCACCCAGAGGAGCGGCATTGCGACAATGTCGGTGGTGAGGTGCGTCGTCGTCGACAGCATCAGCCCCGACGGCACCGCCGCGATCAGCAGCCAGTGCAGCTGGCGCCGCCAGGTCGGTCGCGGCTCGTCGCCCGCCGACTCCCCTCCGGCTACGGTCGCGTCGCCGCGCGCGTGCCAGCGCGCAGCGGCGCTCGCCGCGACCAGCAGCACGAGCAGCGCATAGCCCGCGGTCCAGCCCCAGCTTTGCGTCGCCAGCGGCAGATTGGGTTCAACCAGCGCCGGATAGCTGATGAGCCCGGCGAAGCTGCCAAGGTTCGACGCGGCGTAGAGATAATATGGATCGCCCGCGCGGCTGTCGGCGGCGAACCAGCGCTGCATCAACGGCGCCTGCGCCGACACCACCAGAAAGACTGGGCCGATCGAGGCCAGCAGCAGCAACGGCACCCACAGCGCCTCCTGCCCCGCCGCAGGCGGCGCAATCTGAGCAATGCCGATCGGCAGCCACAGCGCCGCGACGATGAACAGGGCAAGGTGGATCACCGCCTGCCGCCGCAGCGTAAACCGCCCCAGCCAATGGGCATAGGCATAGCCCGCGAGCAACAGCGCCTGATAGACCAGCATCGCGCTGTTCCACACCGCCGGAGCGCCGCCGAGTTTCGGGAGCACCATGCGGGCGACCATCGGCTGGACCTGAAACAGCAAAAAGCTGCCGACCAGGATGGTCAGCACGAACAGCCAGCGCCGCGGTAACGCAGTCATGATAAGCCCACCCCTGTCGATTATTTGTTGAGCAACCGCGCCGCGTGCAGCGCATGATAGGTGAGCACCCCCGACGCCCCGGCGCGGCGGAAGGCCAGCAGGGTTTCGAGCACCAGCGCATCGCGGTCGCCCGCGCCCGCCGCCGCCGCGGCCTCGATCATCGCATATTCGCCCGACACCTGATACGCATAGACCGGCACCGCGAAATGGTCCTTCACCGCGCGGACGATGTCGAGATAGGGCAGCCCGGGCTTCACCATCACGCTGTCGGCGCCCTCGGCAAGATCCTGCGCGACTTCGCGCAGCGCCTCTTCGGCATTGGCGGGGTCCATCTGGTAGGTTTTCTTGTCGCCCTTGAGCAGCCCGCGCGAGCCGACCGCGTCGCGGAACGGGCCGTAGAAGGCCGAGGCATATTTGGCGGCGTAGCTCATGATCTGGACATGGCCGAAGCCTTCGGCTTCCAGCGCCGCGCGGATCGCAGCGATGCGGCCGTCCATCATGTCGCTGGGCGC
>JAHCKJ010000256.1 GCA_026125835.1 Sphingopyxis sp. | reverse complement strand
CAAGCCGGTGCGTTCGCGTCAGAACGGCACCCAGTTTTGCTTCTTGCGGAACTTCATATATCCGACATTGGCGCCCAGCCGCGCACCGACGCCGACACGGATCGGGATCAGCACGACGTCGCCGCGGCGCAGGTAGCTGGCGTTGAAGCCGCCGAGCAGATAGGCGGCGCCTTCGCCCGCCGGGTAGCGCTTGTAGAGTTCTTCGCTGTCGAACAGGTTATAGACCAGAACGAAGGTGTTCCCTGCATTGGCGCCCGCATCGAAGCCCACCGACGGGCCGGTCCAATAGGCGGGTCGTTCACCCTCGATCTTGTGGTGCAGCGTCCCCGAACCGTAACGCACCCCCAGCACAAGCGCGCCGCCGGCTTCGCGGCCGACGATATAGGCATTTGGCTCGCCTTGCTTGCGCAGAATATCCTCGATCAGTCCCGCCAGTCCCTGGGCGCCCTTGCCGAACAAGCCTTCGGCCGCGCCGATCAGATCGTCCTTCTTGTATGTTGCGGTGTCGTCGGTGACGACGGCGGTGGCCGAACCGACGCTGCCGCCGGTGGTTCCGTTTGCTGTCTGGCTGTTCCCGGTCGCCAGATCGCTGTCGTAATTGATGACCTCGTCATCCGGATCAGCGACGGCGGGCGGCGGAGGGGCAGGTCGGTCGAGATCGGCATCGATCGTGGTACTGGGATCGAATTCGCGCATCTGGGCCAGGCCGGAAACGGGCGCCAGGGCAACGCCGATCGCGGCGCAGGCCGCAACCGCCAGCTTGGTAAATGATTTTCCCATACAAGACCCCCAATAATCCTTCGGTGTTCGCGCACCGATACCGGCATTAATCATGACTCGCTATGCCCGCCGGGCAATGAACCGGCGATGACCCGAGTCGATTTTGCGCCGGACCGAATCGACTGTGCGGTAAAATGCAGTGTTGCGGCGAAAACTTGTGCGATCTTAGGCGTTGCGGGCCGCGGAACGCATGGCTATAGCGACCCGCCTAGGCCAGCCTGTCGTTAGCGCGACAGACCATGCGGAGACGTGGGTGAGTGGCTGAAACCAACGGTTTGCTAAACCGTCGTACTGGTAAATCCGGTACCGAGGGTTCGAATCCCTCCGTCTCCGCCACCTGGCCCTCGGCAAACATGTCATTCCCGTCGGCTGTTTGAATGGCCGTCTGGCCGGTTTCGCCATTTTCGCCCGGCTTTGGCGATTTGGCGGGCGGCGGGCGTAGTCAGCGGCGCGGTTCCAGCCACCAGCTCTGTCGCCAGCCATAGTCGGATGCAATCGCCGCGCCTGCCGCGTTCGTCGCCGGTTTGAAGCGGAAGCGCTCCTCGATCAGGCGGCAGGTTGTTTCATCGAGCGCCGTGTCACCGCTTGAGCGGCTGACGCGGCAGCCCGATACGCGCCCGCTCGGCTGGATCGTGAAGCGCACCTCGACCTCGCCGCCGACGCGCGCGCGGCTCGCGCTGCGCGGATAGTCGCGGTCGCGGATCGTGCCGCTGCGCCAGACGGCTTTGCTGCCGCCGCCCGTACCGTTGCCCGATCCACCGGCGCCGGTTCCATCACCTTGCCCGCCCGCGCCCGATCCGGTGCCGGGGTTCGGTGTTGCGCCCGCTGACGCATCGCTTCCCGTGCCGGGGTGCGGCGCGGCGGTGACCGGGGGCGTGACCGGCGGCAGTTTGGGTTTGGACGCGATAACGGCGGCCGCTTTGGCGTGCTGATTGGCTGCCGACGCCTTGCCGCTGGCGATGTCGCTCGGCGAATTTTGCGCGACGACCGGCTCGGTCGGCGGCGGCGCCGGGATGGCAAGCGCGGCGATCGCCTGGCTAGCCTTGCGAACGACGTCGAGGTCTAGCCCGCTGGCGAGGCCGAATCCGACCGCGGCAGCCGCCAGCAAAGCGCCGCCGCCCGCCACCATCCGCTGCCGTCTCGAAAGCTGACCACTGTAGACCATCATCTGCCCCAAAATGCGCGCCATGGCGCGCCAATGGGCCGGGTTTACAGGAAATCGTCTAGCGTGGACATGAACCGGTCAAACTGGTCATGGTGCAGCCAGTGGCCGGCATTTTCGAACTCGATCACCTTTGCGGTATTGAAATGTTGCACCCGCCCGTCGCGCTCGGGGTTCGATGCCCAGCTGTTGGCGCCATAGAGTAGCAGGGTGGGGCAGGTGATCGCGCTCCACAGCGCCGCGATGTCGTACTGCGGCATGTCGAACGCGGGCCAGACATTCAGGTAATTGTCGAACTTCCAACTCCAGCTGCCGTCCTCGTTGCGGCTGATGCCGTGGATCGTCAGGTGGCGCGCCTGCGCCTCGGTCAGATAGGCGTTCTCGCTCATCATCCGCGCGAGCGCGTCGTCGAGCGTTGCATAGCGGCGCGGCGTGCGTCCGGCGGCCTGCCGCTTGTCATCGATCCATTTGCGAAAGCGTTCGGCATAGGGCTTTGCGGCGCGCTCGGCGATGATCTTGGGGGAGGGGCCAAGCCCCTCGATCGCAACCAGCTTGCGGACATTGTCGGGATAAAGGCCGGTATAGCGGAGCGCGATATTGCCGCCCATCGAATGGGCGACGATGCTGACCGGACCGAGGTCGAGCTGATGGATCAGCTGCGCCAAATCGTAAACGAAGCCGTCCATCGCGTAATTGCCGTCGGGCGACCAGGCGCTGTCGCCATGCCCGCGCAGGTCCGGCGCGATGATATGATAACGGTCGCGCAGCTTTTCGGCGACCCAATCCCAGTTGCGGCAATGGTCGCGGCCGCCGTGGACGAGCAGCAGCGGCGGTGCGCCGCGATTGCCCCAATCGACATAGTGCAGCTTCAGCCGCTGCGAAATGAAGCTGTTCGAGGTGGGGCCGGCACTTGCCATTGGATCATCCTTGCTGTCTGTTCCAGTTTCAAAAGGCGACTGATCGCTATCCGTCAACCCCGCATCATCGCCGATGTGCGGACGATATATGCCAAGGGAGAGAAGCATGACGACATTCCGCGATAATCTGCTGGTCGGCAAAACGGCTTTTGTTGCCGGGGGCACCAGCGGCATCAATCTGGGCATCGCCAAGCGCTTTGCCGAGCTGGGCGCCAAGGTCGCGGTGGCAGGGCGCGACCCCGACAAAGCTGCGCGCGCGGCGGCGGAGATCGGCGCGGGCGCGATCGGGCTGTCGGCGGATGTCCGCGACTATGCCGCAATCCGCGGTGCGATGGAGCAGGTCGCCGATCAGCTCGGCCCGATGGACATCGTCATTTCCGGCGCGGCGGGCAATTTCCTTGCCCCCGCGCTCGGCATGTCGGCGAATGCGTTTCGTACCGTCGTCGATATCGACCTCAACGGCACCTTCAACGTCTTTCGTGGGTGTCACGATTTGC
>JAHCKJ010000255.1 GCA_026125835.1 Sphingopyxis sp. | reverse complement strand
CCGCGTCCGCCGGGAATCTCACCCGGCTCGCCGCGGCGATGACGCGCGCCTATGGCCGCTCGAGCGTCGCGCTGTTCACGCTCGCCATCCCCGAACAGGATTTGTCCGGCGGCATCGTCACCGTCGCGTCGGCCGAAGGCCATGTCGGTTCGGTGACGCTGAGCGGCGAGACGGTCGGCGGGCCTGCGCCGCTCGTCGCAAAAATGTCGTCTCGCCTGACCGGCGCGCGCCCGCTGCCGCGCGCCCGCTTCGAACGCGTCCTCGGCAATATCGCCGATATTCCCGGGGCGACCGTCACCCCGACGCTGGCGCTGGGCGGCGACGCCGGCGCGGTCGCGCTCAACCTCGCGATCGACGCCAAAAAGCCTACCGTCGGAATCGGCTTCACGACGCGTACCAGCCCGTTCGTCGAAAACGGGCTGGTCGAGGCCAATGCGCGCGGCACCAGCCTGCTGCGCAGCGGCGACGAAACGCGGCTGACCGGGGTCGCGGCCGTGAACCTGAAATCGCTGCTCTACCTGTCGGCCAGCCACGCCACCCCGCTCGGCTCCAGCGGTACGCGCGCCGAAATTTCGGGCGCCGCGCTGCGCACCCGGCCGCGCCGACTCGCGGTCGATGGCGAGGCGTGGAGTGGCGGCATCGGCCTTTCGCACCCGCTGATCCGCGCCAACCGGCGCAATCTGACGCTGTCGGCGCGGTTCGACCATCTCGATTCGAAAAACGCGCTGTTCGGTTCGACAATCGCGGCCGAAAAAACCTGGACGGCCGGCGGCAGCCTCGCCTTCCGGCTGAGCGAGGACCGCACCGTCATCGGCGGCCGCCTCGGCGGTGCCAAGGGGCTCGCCATCGCCGGTGCGCGGGTTGATCCCGGCGTCGGCGAGGTCGCCTTTTCCTATGCCGATGCCGCGCTCGAGGGCAACCGGGCGCTGGGCAAGGCCGCGGTCATCCGCGTCGCCGCCACCGGCCGCTGGACCCGCGACCGGTTGCCCGCGGCGCAGCGGTTCAGCGTCGGCGGCGCCACCTTCGGCCGCGCCTTCGACGACGGGCTGGTGAACGGCGACCGCGGCTATGCGGCCTTTGGCGAACTGGCGCTGCGCCCGCTGCGCGGCGGCCGGTTGGCCAAGAGCGAAATTTACGGCTTCGCCGATTATGCCCGCGTCACATTGCTCGCGCGCACGGCGACGCCGCGAACCGATTTCCGGCCCGGCAGCTGGGGCGGCGGGGTCCGGCTGTCCTACGCCGACAACGCAACGGTCGGGGTCGAGCTGGCCGACGCCTGGAAACAGCCGGTCCCCGGTTTCGACCAGGGCTGGCGCGTCGCGCTCAACTGGAAATTGTCGATCCGACCCTAGGGTCCACCAGATCCAACCGTTCGGCGGCGGGATAGAGGTCGCAATTTTCGCGCTCGATCCGCACCGCCAGCACGTCGAGCACCGCGGTCGTTTCGCGGCAGAAGCCTGGCCAGTCGGCGGCCACCCGCTCCGCCGTCCACGCCGTTTCGTAGCGCATGTAATCGTCGGCGATATGGCCCATTTCGCGGACGAATTCGTTCGCCATCGCCACGACCTCGGGATGCCCGCTCGCCTTCAGCCGCGGATAGAGGATCCAGTCCTCGCATTTCAAATGGCGGAGCAGCGTTTCGCGCAACATGCCGCGCACCGACGCCAGCTCGGTCGGGCGCGGCGGCGCCTGCGCGCGCGTCAGGTCGAGGAGCAGTCGCGACAATGTCGACAGCGCGTCATGCTCGGCGCGCAAACGCCGCATTTCGGGACCAATGGCCATGCCAAGCCTCTCACTCACGGTCCCTTCCCGCCCGAATATCGCAAGGGCGTGAAAAGAAGGTGAACGGATGTTAGCCCTTTTGGTCCGCACGTCACGCGCCACAATGTCCTAGGACCAATCGACATTCAGCTCTGGCGGCCTGCAAATGCCGGCTTTCCGCGCTTCCAGTGCTCAAGTGCAAAAAGCACGCTGCGCTCCAGGTCACGGAAAACCACCATTTTCGACTCGCCATCCTCTGAATGTCGATTGATCCTAGCCCGGTTTGCCAGCAATCGCCGACCGGTACCGCGACGGCGGCGCCCCGAACCGCCGGGCAAAGGCGGTCGCAAAATGGCTGGGCGTTGCAAAGCCGGTCGCCAGCGCGACCTCGGTCACCGGCGCCGCGCCCGCGCGCAGCATCCGCGCCGCCGCGTCGAGCCGCGCACGCAGCACATATTGCCAGGGGGTAACGCCGAACGCCGCGCGGAACGCCGCGGTAAAGCGCCGCACGTCCATGCCGACAAGCGCCGCGAGCGTGTCCAAACTATGCCGCGCGTCGGGCTCGTCGCGGATCGCCGCGACCAGCCGCGCGCGCTGCGACGCCGACAGCACCCCGCCCCCGAAATGCGCGCCGACCGCGCCATAGCGCGCGGCAAGGTGCGGGTGCAGCGCATCGGCGAGCGCATGCGCCGCCATGTCGGCGAGGTCGCCGCCCGGCCCGCGCAGCAATTCGGCCAGCCGCACCGCCGATCCGAACAGGAAATCGTCGCGGTGGCGCACCTTTGCCGCGATCGCCGCATCGCCGACGAGCGTGGTCGGCACGCGCAGTTCGACAAAATCCGCCTCGCCGCCCTCGGCCAGCGCGGCGTAGCGGCACGCCGCCGGGATCACCCAGATATCGCCGCGCGCGGGCCGCGCCGGCCCCGACGGCCCGACCGCAAATTCGCACGCCAGCCGCTCGATGCGCCCGCCCAGATGCACGACGATCGTGTGATGCGCCTCCTCGAACGTCCAGTCGGTCGCGCGGTCGAGCCGTTCGGTCGCCGCGACGACCTCCAGCGGGCCGATCCGCCGTTCGTGCCGCGCGACCAGCGTCCGCGGCCGCAGCGGCCGGATGCCGTCCCACAGATGTACCGCCTGCCCGCTCAATCGCCCTCCGTATCGCCGCGCCCGACTCATCCTCCGGAACCGGCAAGCTGCGCCGGAATTGGAAAGCGGGCAAGCCGAAAGCACCCTAATGCCAGGTCGATAGCGCCGTGGCACCCGCCCCGGCGTCCCTTCCACCGTCGCACAGGAGACCAGTAAATGACGGATCACAGCATCAAGGGCAAAGTCGCGCTCATCGCGGGCGGCGGCAAGAATCTGGGCGGGCTTGTCGCCCGCGACCTCGCCGCGCACGGCGCCAAGGCGGTCGCGGTGCATTACAACAGCCCCGCCTCCGCCGCCGAGACCGAGGACACGCTCGCTGCGGTCCGCGCCGCGGGCGCCGAGGCGGTCGCCTTCCAGGCCGACCTCACCTCGGCATCGGCGATGGAAAGGCTGTTCGCCGACACCGTCGCCGCGGTCGGCCGCCCCGACATCGCGATCAACACCGTCGGCAAG
>JAHCKJ010000254.1 GCA_026125835.1 Sphingopyxis sp. | reverse complement strand
TTGCGGTCGACCGGCACCGCATCCTCCAGGTCGATAATCAGCATGTCGGCGGCGAGCCCCTGCGCCTTTTCCAGCGCGCGGGCATTCGAGCCGGGGACATAAAGCAGCGAGCGGGGGGCGAAGTCGGTCATGCGCTTTTCTGTGGCGCAGCGGCGCCATTGCCGCAATAAGGAAGGCGGTGGCGGAGCGATCCGCGTGCGAGAGGGGATGAGCGATGGAATTTGCGCTGGCGCTGGTTGTACTGGCCCTTGTCTTTCTGATCTGGGCGCTGACCCCCGTGCGGCAGGGCTTTGCCTATACGATCGAACGCTTCGGGCGCTACACGCATACGGCGCAGCCCGGACTCAACTTCATCATGCCGATCTTCGACCGTGTCGGTCGGAAAGTGAACATGATGGAGCAGGTGCTCGACATTCCGGGGCAGGAAATCATCACCAAGGACAATGCGATGGTCGCGGTCGACGGGGTGGTATTCTTCCAGGTGCTCGACGCCGCCAAGGCGGCCTATGAAGTCAGCGACCTGTATCTGTCGATCATGAACCTGACGACGACGAACCTGCGCACCGTGATGGGATCGATGGACCTCGACGAAACGCTGTCGAAGCGCGACGAGATCAACGCGCGCCTGCTGCATGTCGTCGATGATGCGACGACGCCCTGGGGGGTCAAGATCACCCGCGTCGAGATCAAGGACATCCGCCCGCCCGCCGACATTTCGAACGCGATGGCGCGCCAGATGAAGGCCGAGCGCGAAAAGCGCGCCGCAATCCTCGAAGCCGAGGGGCTGCGCGCCTCCGAAATCCTCCGCGCCGAGGGTGAGAAACAGGGCCAGATCCTGCAAGCCGAGGGCCGCCGCGAAGCCGCCTTCCGCGACGCCGAAGCGCGCGAACGCGAGGCCGAGGCCGAAGCGAAGGCGACGCAGATGGTCAGCGACGCGATCGCCAGCGGCAATGCGCAGGCGATCAACTATTTCGTCGCGCAAAAATATGTCGAGGCGGTGAGCCAGTTCGCGACCAGCCCGAACAGCAAGACGATCCTGTTCCCGGTCGAGGCGACGCAGCTGATCGGCACCTTGGGCGGCATCGGCGAACTCGCGCGCGATGCGATCGAACGCAAGGGAGGCTGATATGCCCGACTGGCTGACCAATATGGAACCGCATTGGGCGTGGCTGTCGCTGGGCGTGCTGCTTGCCGCGGCCGAGATCGTCATGCCGGGTTTCTTCCTGATCTGGATCGGCGCAGCGGCAGTCGCGACCGGGGTCATCGCCTGGATCGTACCGCTCAGCATTCCGTTTCAGCTCGGCATTTTTGCGGTGCTGTCCTTCGTCGCGCTCTATGGCGGGCGCCGCTGGCTGAAGGCGAACCCGATCACGACCGCCGATCCCAATCTGAACCAGCGCGGCCATCGCCTGGTCGGCGAGGTGCTGACGGTGACGAAAGCGATCGAGGACGGCCGCGGCCGCGCCAGGGTCGGCGACGGCGAATGGCCGGTACGCGGTCCCGATGTCGCCGAAGGCGCCAGGGTCCGCGTCGTCAGCGCCGACGGCGGGGTGCTGGTGGTCGAGGCGGTTTAGCTATTTCAGCAAAGCTCGTCATTGCGAGGAGCCGAAGGTGACGCGGCAATCCAGAGCCTGCGTAAACCGCTCTGGATTGCTTCGCTGCGCTCGCAATGACGATATGGGTCACCCCCCGCGCGGCCGTCCGTAAATTGCCACCACATGCCCCAGCGCATCGCTCTCTCCGATGCGCCGAAATCCCAGCTTCGCTGCCACCCGCTCCGACGCTTCATTGCCCGGATCGATGATGCAGCGCACTTCGGCCGCGTCGAGGTTTGCGTCGGCCCAGCCCAGCACCGCGGTCATCGCCTCGGTCGCATACCCCGCGCCCCAATGGTCGGCATCGAACGCCCAGCCCGCCTCGGGCAATCCTTCGAGCTCGGCGATGCCGCGCCCGAAATAGCTGAGCCCCCCCATGCCGATCAGCTTGTCCGTGTCCTTGTCGGCGAACACCCAGTAACCAAACCCCATCACCGGCCACAGCCCCGCCGAGCTCAAGAATTTCCCCCAGCTGACATCGGGCGCACGCGGTTCGCCGCCGATGAAGCGCGTGACCCGCGCGTCGGCCCACATCGCGACATGCGTGTCCTTGTCCGACAGGCGGCCGGGACGCAGGCGCAGGCGCGCCGTTTCGATGACGGGAGCAAGGGTCGGCATGGCGCGGATGTGCCGAAGCGCGCCCGGCGGGTCAATCGGGGATCAGGAAATGGTCGAACAGGTCGTGCAGCACCGCGGTGCCGTCGACCCGCGCCTTCGTCCGCATCACCGCCAGCGTGTCGACGCGCGCGAGCACATCGACATGTTTGAGCACCACTTGGTAATAATCGCGCTCGGCAAAATCGTGGAACAGAAAGATGCAGTCGGGTTTGCAGTGGATGACCGACTGGAGCAGGCAGGCGACACGGAACCGGCCGTCGATCAGCACCGCGTCGGGGCTGCCGCTCATCCCCCGCCAGATTTGCGCATGATAGCGCGGCCAGTCGCGCAGCCGTTGTTCGTCGGCGGGATAGCCCCATTCGCGGACCGGCCCGATGTCGATATGCACCGGGGTGAACTCGACCGGCGCGGTGGCCATGTCGGCCTGCACTTTCGCCAGCCAGGCGGCGTCGCTGTCGATGCTGACAATCCGCCGCACCTGCCGCGCCGCCACCAGCGTACTGCCGCCGCAGCCAAATTCCAGCAGCGAACCCAGCCCCGCCAGCTGCAACTCCAGCTGCGCGGTTTCGGCCGTGGTCATATGTGGTCGCATGGTCCCCTCCACCGGCACCGGGATATGGGACGCGGGGCGCGGCGTCCAGCCCGGCGAAACGGGCGAACGGCCGTTTTGGGGCGGGTGGCGGACCTTTAAACTCGTCATGCTATAAATGTCGCTCTTCGGTCGAAACCCGCCGCCAAGGATCAGGCCGCCGCCGCAACCCTCTCCGGCCCCGACGCGTGCGTCGGCATTACCGCATCGGCATAATCGCTCTCGTACAGCTTGATCAGCGCGCGGTCGTCATGGTTCCACGGGTGAAAACCCGGCATGAAGTAGCTGAGCCAGGGCAGAAAGCTTTTGCGCAATATCCCCGGATTGCCGATCAGATACCACCAGATGCGCGCGGTGACGCGCCAGCCGGTCAGCCCGTCCTGCTTGAGCAGATTTTTCATGCCCTTGATCCGCTTCGGCCAGAAACGGCTGGTGACCAGCAGCATCATGATCGATTTGGCGCGCCAGCGCCTGAACCGGCTCCAGTCCCTCGTCGCATGCAGCCAGGTGTCGTATGCGACGCCCTTGTGCTCGATCTCCTCCACCGCGTGCCATTTCCACAAGCTGGCCCA
>JAHCKJ010000253.1 GCA_026125835.1 Sphingopyxis sp. | reverse complement strand
CAGGATCGAGAGCGACCGCCTGTCGGTGGCAATGATCGGCAACGGCACGATGACATTGGGCGGCACGGCAAAACAGGCGCAGATGACGCTGTCGGGCGCCGGCCTGTTCGATGCCGACACGCTGGCGGTCGATGCGCTGGCCTTTGACGGCGAAGGGGCGGGCGAGCATCGTCTCTACGCGCTGAAAACCGCATCGGTCACGGCGCGCGGTATCGGAAAAACGGTCGTGCGTGGCAGGCCGGTGTGCACCGTGCGCAATATCGGCACCGGGACGGTATCGTGCGGGTCCGGGAAATGATCGGGCAGCGATAGGCCTGCTTCAGGGCGTCGCGACCCCCAGCCCGTCGATCTTTTTCGACTGGCGGGCGACAAGGCCGGGAAACCAGCGCGCGATCCGCGCCAGCCGCCGTGCCATCTTGCCCACCGGAACATGGATGCGCGTCCCGTGGACGGCTTCCCATGCGGCGCGGGCGACATCCTCGACCGGCGAAATTTCGAATCCGCTGGCTGACAGGCGGTTGCGCGCGGGCTCGTTGCTGTCGGCGCTCACCTGGTCGAGCAGCGGGGTGTCGATGAAACCCGGCATCAGCGAACGGACCTTGATGCCATATTTGGCAAATTCGATCTCGAGCCCTTCGGTCAACCCGCGGACGGCGAACTTGGTGGCCGAATAGACCGCCAGGCCGCCGACCCCGTAAAAGCCCGATGCCGAGCCGGTGTTGAGAATCGCCGACCCCGGCGTCGCGCGCAGCAGCGGCAACGCGCAATAAATGCCGTTGACCACCCCGCCGAAATTGATCGCGATCAGCCGGTCGGCCTCTGCGGGCGGCATGTCGGCAAACTGCCCGCCCGATCCGATCCCGGCGTTGTTGAAAAGCACGTCGAGCCGCCCGCCGCTCTGCGTCGCAAAGGCTTCGAGCGCCGCGGCCCATTGATCGCGGTCGCGGACGTCCATCACATGGCGCGACGACGCACCATCGGGCAGCAGCGCCGCCGTTTCGTCGATCCCCTGCGCATTGACGTCGGCAATGCCGACAAACCAGCCTTGTCCGGCAAAGTGGCGCGCCACCGCGCGGCCGATGCCCGACCCGCCGCCGGTGATGAAAATTGCCTGTTGTGCCAAGACGCCCTCCCTTGCATCGCTGTCGGCGAGAAAAGGTCGGAAGCGGTCGGGTTCGTCAAGCGGCAATATTCGATCGTTCGTCGTGCCGTCGTGCGGCGACACGCCTGTCATGGCGCCCTCTGGACGGCGCGCGGCTTTCACCCTATGTTCAGCGGGCGGGCGCAATAATGGCTCGTCAAACGATAACAGGGGCAATTCTTGCGGTTACTGTTGACCCTTTTGGCCTTGCTGACCGGTTTGGCGACCGCCGACCGAGCCGCGGCCGCGCCTGCCATTCCGGTGGCGATGGGGTCGCTCGTCCTGCTTGCCGACAAAGCCGGGCAGACGGAAGCCGGCGATACCGAGCGGCGTCCGGCTGCTACCGCGCCGACGCGGCGGAGCGGCAGCGGTCCGTCCGACCGCAAGCCGCGCAAGGCGCCGCCCACGCATCTTCCCGGACTGTTGACCGGCAGCGACCGCGCGCTCGAATAGACCAAGCTTTTTGCGCCGAAGACGGCGCCCCTTCCCCTCACGGGGCAAGTTTTCTGCGACCCGAGCGTCGCCATTCCCATATCTTCCAAGGAATTTCCAATGTTCTCCGGCCTTGCCAAGAGCCTGTTCGGCTCGTCCAACGACCGTTATGTCAACTCGATCCGCAAGATCGTCGACAAGATCAACGCTTTTGAACCCGCGATGCAGGCGCTCGACGACGCGGGATTGCAGGCGCAGACGCAGAAGTTCCGCGACCGGCTCGCGGCGGGCGAGACGCTCGACGACATCCTGCCCGAAGCCTTTGCGACGGTGCGCGAGGCGGCGGTCCGTACCTTGGGGATGCGCCATTTCGACGTCCAGATGATCGGCGGCGTTGTCCTCCACCGCGGTGAAATCGCCGAAATGGCCACGGGTGAGGGCAAGACGCTGATGGCGACGCTGCCCTGTTACCTCAACGCATTGGAAGGCAAGGGCGTCCACGTCGTGACCGTCAACGACTATCTGGCTCGCCGTGACGCCGAGTGGATGGGGGCCGTTTATGGCTTCCTGGGGCTGACGACCGGGATCATCGTGCCCAACCTCAACGAAATGCAGCGCCGCGACGCCTATAACAGCGACATCACCTATGCGACGAACAACGAGCTGGGGTTCGATTACCTGCGTGACAATATGAAGTTCGACCGCCAGCAGATGGTCCACCGGCCGTTCAATTTCGGCATCGTCGATGAGGTCGATTCGATCCTGATTGACGAAGCGCGTACGCCGCTGATCATTTCCGGCCCGACCGACGACAAGTCGGAGCTGTATATCCGCGTCAACGAGATCGTCCTGCAGCTCACCGACGAGGATTATGAGAAGGACGAAAAATCCAAATCGATCAGCCTGACCGAAGAAGGCACCGAACATGTCGAGCGACTGCTCGAAGCCGCGGGTCTGCTCCAGGGCAGCAACCTGTATGACATCGAGAACACCCAGGTCGTCCATCACGTCAACCAGGCGCTGAAGGCGATCCAGATGTTCCGCATCGACACCGACTATATCGTCAAGGACGGCAAGGTCGTGATCATCGACGAATTCACCGGTCGCATGATGGACGGCCGCCGCTGGTCCGACGGCCTGCACCAGGCGGTCGAGGCGAAGGAAGGCGTGCAGATCGAGCCCGAGAACCAGACGCTGGCGTCGATCACCTTCCAGAATTATTTCCGCATGTATCCCAAGCTTTCGGGCATGACCGGGACCGCCGCGACCGAGGCGCCCGAATTTTTCGACATCTACAAGATGAATGTCGTCACCATCCCGACCAACCGCCCGATCGCGCGGATCGACGAGGAAGACGAGTTCTACAAAAATATCACCGACAAATTCGGCGCGATCGCCAAAACGATCCGCGAGGCGAACGAACGCGGCCAACCTGTGCTGGTCGGCACCGTGTCGATCGAAAAGTCGGAGCTCCTGTCGTCCTATCTCGAAAAGGAAGGCGTCGCGCACAGCGTCCTCAACGCGCGCTTCCACGAAAGCGAGGCGCATATCGTCGCGCAGGCGGGCCGCAGCGGCGCGGTGACCATCGCGACGAACATGGCGGGCCGCGGTACCGACATCAAATTGGGCGGTAATGAAGAATTCCGCATCGACGACGAGCTCAAGGACATGCCCGTCGGCCCCGAGCGCGATGCCGCGGTCGAACGGATCAAGGCCGAGGTCGCCGCCGAGCGCGAGGCGGTGAAGGCCGCGGGCGGGCTGTTCGTCCTCGCCACCGAGCGTCACGAAAGCCGCCGCATCGACAA
>JAHCKJ010000252.1 GCA_026125835.1 Sphingopyxis sp. | reverse complement strand
CCCGGATGGTTGTCGGTGGCCGCACGCACGCCGTCGCCCAGCGCGACCGCGCGCGCCGGGTCACCACCGATTGCGTCGAGCCGCCACGCCGCGATGTCGCGCACCAAGTCACGAAACAGGTCATGGTCGATGTCGGCAACCGCCAGCGCGGGCTGTCCCGCCGCGTCAAACCGCCGACGGTCGGCGATACGCAGCGCCAGTTGTGCCTTGTCGATCGCCGACATCGCAGGTTTGGCTGTCAGCTCTCCTGCCACCGCGTCGCCTTCCGCGAGGATCGGCGGCGGTGCGACGCGCTGCGCCGATTGTTCGCGCCAGCGGTGTTCCTCGGCGCGCGCAAAACAGGCCCGGGCGAGCCCCGCACCGCCCGGTATCCCGCCGTGCAGCCACGCGTTCCACAGCGCGTCGGCGTTCATCGCCGGGTCGATCCGCGCCGCAATGTCGGTGACCAGCCGCCTTGCGATGGCCAGCGACAGCGCCCGCTGTTCCTCGGTCAACCCACCTGCGGTCGGCGCGGCAAAATATCCGCCCAGTTCGCGCAGGCGCACGGACAGCGGATCGCTGCCGGTCGAGGAGGCGGATTCAATCATGCCCGATCGCGCATAGCAGGATGGCGTTAATAGGCGTTAAACCTTGAAGCGCTTTGTTTTAGCGTGCTTCCGGGCGCCGTGCCAGGCGCAGCCAGAGCAGCATCTGGAAAAGGGCGAGCAGCGGCAGGATCGCAAACATCAACGACGGGAAGCCGAACAACAGTGCGGGTGCCAGCATGATCCACGCCTGATCGGCATCGGGCAGCAGCCAGTGGAAGCGCCGTCGCTCGGCGCCGTCCTCGTACAGCGTACGGGCGAGCAGGATCGTGGCGGCCAGGCACGGCGCCAGCGCCGCTTCGGCAAAGGCGGGCATCGCATGCGCCGGACCCGCCAGCGATACCAGCCAGGGGAATGTCGCGAGCAAAACCAAAGCAAAATTGCGGATGACCTGGCGGGCGCGGTCCTGCCCCGCGCTTTCGGCGCGGAACGCCGACAGGAACCGCATCGCGGCCAGACAAAGGCCTCCGGCGATCGCGACCAGCGCGCCTGCCGCCGCCAGACCGCATGCCGCGAGCAAGCCGACCGCTGCCCACAGCAGCGCCGTCACATAGGGCAGATATTTCGCGGTCCGGGGCGATCTGACCAGCAAAGGGCCGAACAATCGCACCACCGGCATCATCACCGCCGACCGGCCAAGCCCCATGCCGCCATATTCGACCTGTTGCAGGCTGGACTGTTCGATCAATGCCGCGGTCGGGCGGTCGGCGACGATGGCGATCTCGCCCTGTTCGAACAGCGCCGGTTCGCAATACAGCCGCCGTGCGCCCGATTGCACCGCCATACGCAGCAGGGTCAGCATCATGTCCCATTCGCCCGGCATTGCGGCGAGTTCGACCACCATATCGCTCGATATTGCGGCCAGTCCGCCCCAGCGTCGCGTCGCGTCGATGCGCTCGAAACCCTGGGTCAGCGGCGTGTCGCCGGTCACCAGAATGGCGGGTGCCCCGGGCTTTGCAATCGCCGCATAATGGGTGCCGCCCGCGCGCAATCCGTCGGCGACCAGCAGGACGCGGTCATCCTCCTGCACGAGCGCGGTCAGGGCGGCGGCATCGCGAACGGGCGTCACTTTGACGCCGCGGCGGCGAATGCGGTCACAGGTCGCCAGCAATTCGGCGGGCACGGCCGCGACCGCGACCGCGATGTGGGTGACGCCGACATCGGCCAGCCGCGCCGCCTGCCGCTCGATCAACGTCTCGCCCGCCACCGTCACCAGCGCGCGCAGGCCACCGTCCGGCAGGGTTTCACTGGCGCCGACAAGCGCGATCAGGGCCACCGACACCCCCCAGGCAGGCTCTTGGTCATTGTGACCAGCTTTAGGGGCGAAGCGGCGATTGGCAAGCATCGCTTGTCGCGGTGCGGCGGCGCTGATAGGCCGCCGCGATGTCAGATGCAGGATCGGCGGTCATCATCGGCGCAGCGGGCGGTATCGGCGCCGCGCTGGCCGATGCGATCGCCGCCGACGGGCGGTATTGCATCGTTCACTGCCTGGCGCGATCGGCGTCGCCACCGTGTCAGATCGACTTGACCGACGAAGCATCGATCGCTGCGGCAGCGCGGCATGTTCAGGCGGCCGACGTTCCGCCGCGACTGGTCGTCATCGCCACCGGCCTGCTGCATCGCGGCGAGCGGCGGCCCGAACGCAGCCTGGCGGACCTCGATCCCGAATGGATGGCCGAAAATTTCGCGATCAACGCCATCGGACCGGCGCTCGTCGCAAAGCATTTCCTGCCCCTGATGCCGCGGCGCGGTCGCACGCTGTTCGCCGCACTGTCGGCGCGCGTCGGCAGCATCGGCGACAATCGCAGCGGCGGCTGGCACAGCTATCGCGCCTCGAAGGCAGCGCTCAACCAGCTGATCCGCAGCATCGCGATCGGCGAGACCCGCCGCAACGATCAGGCGGTCGTCGTCGCGCTGCATCCCGGGACGGTCGACACCCAAATGTCGGCACCGTTCCAGCGTTCGGTCCCGGCCGGGAATCTCGTCACGCCTGCCCACGCCGCGAGCAATCTGCTGCGCGTGATCGAGGCGCTGACCCCGGCGCAGACGGGGCGGATTTTTGCGTGGGACGGCGCCGAAATTACCCCCTGAAAATTGACCGAATCGCTGGCAATTCGCCCGCCCTTCGGCTAGATCAAATCCATCTCCCGATAAGCAGAAAAAAGGCCGGGTCTTGACCGAAGAAAATACGCCTGCGCAGCCGTCCGAGGACGGCGTTTCGCCGATCAATATCGTCGACGAAATGAAGACGTCCTACCTCGATTACGCGATGAGCGTGATCGTCAGCCGCGCGCTGCCCGATGTGCGCGACGGCCTGAAGCCCGTCCACCGCCGCATCCTCTATGCGGCGCAGGAAGGCGGCTTCGTCCCCGGCCGCCCGTACAAGAAATCGGCTAAGATCGTCGGTGACGTCATGGGTAATTACCATCCGCACGGCGACAGCGCGATCTATGATGCGCTCGCGCGCATGACGCAGGACTGGTCGCTGCGGGTGCCTCTGATCGACGGTCAGGGCAATTTCGGCTCGATGGACCCGGATCCGCCGGCGTCGATGCGCTACACCGAAGCGCGGCTGGCCAAGACCGCGATGGTGCTGCTGAACGATCTCGACAAGGATACGGTCGACTTCCAGCCCAACTATGACGCGAGCCGCGAGGAGCCGACGGTGCTCCCCGCGCGCTTCCCCAACCTGCTCGTCAACGGCGCCGGCGGCATCGCGGTCGGCATGGCGACCAACATTCCGCCACACAACCTCGGCGAAGTCGTCGATGCGACGCTCGCGATGATCGACCGCCA
>JAHCKJ010000251.1 GCA_026125835.1 Sphingopyxis sp. | reverse complement strand
GCGTGCTGCTGGTCAAGCTTGCCGACCGACTGCACAATATGCGGACGCTGCATTTCATCAAAAACCCCGACAAGCGCCGCCGCATCGCCAAGGAGACGATGGACATCTATGCCCCGCTCGCCGAGCGGATCGGCATGTATGAATATATGCGCGAGATGCAGCTGCTCGCCTTTCGCGAGCTGGAACCCGAAGCCTATGCGACGATCACCGGCCGCCTTGCCAAGCTGACTGCCGGCGGCAAGGACAAGGTTGCCGCGATCAGCCGCGATTTCAAGGAGCTGCTCGCGAAAAACGGCATCGAGGCCGAGGTGTCGGGGCGCGAGAAACACCCCTATTCGATCTGGCGCAAGATGCAGGAGCGGCATGTCAGTTTCGAACAGGTCACCGACATCATCGCCTTTCGCATCATCACCCCGACCGACGCCGATTGTTACGCCGCGCTGGGCCTCATCCACCGCAAGTGGAAAATGGTCCCGGGCCGGTTCAAGGATTATATCTCGACCCCGAAGCGCAACGGCTATCGCTCGCTTCACACCACGATCATGCACCAGCAGAATATGCGGATCGAAATCCAGATCCGCAGCCTGGGCATGCACCAGCAGTCCGAATTCGGCTTTGCCGCGCACTGGGCGTACAAGCAGGGCGGTTCGGCGCCTGACGGGCAGGCGGGATGGATCCGCGACCTGATCGAAATCCTCGAACAGACGCACGATCCCGACGAGTTGCTCGAAAACACGCGGATCGCAATGTACCAGGATCGCATCTTTGCCTTTACCCCCAAGGGCAGCCTGCACCAGCTGCCCAAAGGCGCCACGCCGGTCGATTTTGCCTACGCCGTCCACACCGGCCTCGGCGACCGCACGGTCGGCGCCAAGGTCAACGGGCGGCTGGTGCCGCTGCGCACCCAGCTCGCGAATGGCGATACGGTCGAAATCCTGTCGTCGGACAAACAGACGCCGCAGCCGGCCTGGCTGGGCTTTGCGGTTACCGGCAAGGCGCGCGCCGCGATCCGCCGCCACGTGCGGTCAAAGGAAAAGGTCGAGCTCGCGGCGCTCGGCCGCAAGATGTACGACGAGATCGTGGCGCGCCTGCCCAACAAGGTCGGCGACAAGGCGCGCGCCGCGGCGCTGACCCGGTTGAAGCTCGAGAATGACGCTGCGCTCTATGTGGCGATCGCCAAGCAGCGGCTGACCGACAATATGGTGCTCGAAGCGCTGGTCCCCGGCATCACCGCCGAGATGAAGGCGAAGCCCGGCAAGCTGGCGCAGGGCGCGGCGGTGTCGATCGCGGGGCTGACCCCCGGTGTCGCCTACCAGCTCGCCGACTGTTGCCACCCCGTTCCCGGCGACCGCATCGTCGGGCTGGCGCGCCCCGACGAGGGGATCGAGGTCCATGTCATTGACTGCCCCAGCCTGGCCGACGGAGTCGATGCCGACTGGATCGACCTGAGATGGCAGGAAGACAGCGAGGGCGGCAACGCCCGGCTGTGCATCGTCATCCTGAACGAGCCCGGTACGCTCGCCGAAATGTCGGGCATTCTTGCCGCCAATATGGCCAACATCACCAATTTGCGCCTGTCGAACCGCGAGGGCGACTTCCACACCTATGACGTCGTCGTCGAGGTGCGCGACGTCCAGCATGTGATGCGCATCCTGTCGGCGCTGCGCGCGTCCGACAGCGTGGTGCAGGCGGAGCGGCTTTAGGCGGTCGCTTTGGGAGCAGAGCCGCCTTTTGAATGTCGTCATGCTGAACTTGTTTCAGCATCCATGGCCTGACCTCGAAGCTGGCGCCGCGCCGAAGGAAACGGCAGGCCATGGATCCTGAAACAAGTTCAGGATGACGGTGGAATAGATGTCGCGTTCCGGTCGTTACCGTCCTTGTCGTCAGTTCGGATAGGCTAACGGCGGCCGCCACGCGCCCTGATCGACCTCGTCGCGGACCTTGTACACCAGCCCCTTGCTGTTCAGGAACAGCTTCTCCATTTCGGGCCGCGTGAAGGGCCGCGAGCCGAGGCGGCCGAACACCGCCATCTGGCCGCCGGTCTCGTCCACCCCGCGATCGCGGTCGAGCCCTTTGGACAGCGCGAGCGCGGGTGACGGCGTCTTGGCCCAGGCGATCAGTTCGGGGGTCGGTTTGGGCGAGAAGCCATAGAGCCCGGGATTGTCGGGGCTGGTCAGCTGGATCACCTTGATCCCGCCGCGCCCGTCGGCGACATAGCCGAACAGCGACGCGTTGGTCGATGCGACGATGACATCCTCGGCATCGGTCATGGTGCCGCCAAAGGTCAGCCCCGGCCAGACGATCGGCGCCGCGGGCCGCGTGACGTCTACGATGACCAGCCCGTCCTGCTTTGCCGCGACATACATATAGGTGCGCGCGAGGTAGATTTTGCGCGCATTGGCCAGCCGCACCGTGCCCTCGGGCACCGCGACCGGCTGCGCCAGATTTGTGACGTCGAACAGCTTCACCCCTTCGGCGTCGGTGACCCAGAGGTATCGGAACTGCACCGCCGACGCGCGCGCGTCGGTCAGCGGCAGCTGCGCGGTGACCTTCGGCGCGAGCGGAGTCGAGAGGTCGAGCACGGCGAGCCCCGCGTCGGTGGTGATATAGGCGATGCTGCCCGCCAGCGTCACATGCCGCGCGCCCGCGAGCACATTGCCCTCGTTCCACGTCAGCGCGCGTTTCAGCTTGTTGTTGCGGAACTCGCCGTCCGCCAGCGTATCGACATCGACCAGCACCAGCCCCTCGACGCTGTCGGTGATGACCGCATAGCGATAGATGTCGTGCATCACCTGTTCGTGGTTTTCGGGGAAGTCGCGGACGATCGCCTCGTTGCGACTGACGCTGATCGGCTGGGTCGTCGCCAGCGCCATGCAGGTCGCGTTCCTGGTTTTTACATGCGTATCGTGTCCGAGCGCCGAGAAGGGGGCGCGGACGATGCGTTCGGAAAAGCCCTTGTTGCCGATCGACGCGATATCATAGACGCGGAAGCCCCCGCGGCCCTCGGCAACGAACATATATTCGCCGCGCTGTTGCAGACAGTTCACGCGGCCGCTGGTCCCCTGGACGATGTTGGCGAATTCCTCGAGCGCGCGCGTTTCGCCCGAACCCTTTTTGTCGAAGGTCTTGCCGCGCACCCAGTTCTTGAGCTCGCGGCCGTTCTGGTCGACGTGCAGGCGCCAGTAATCGGGATAGCTATATTTGTGCAGATAGCTGCCGATCACCGCCTGCGGCTCGTCCCATTCGGTGACGCGCGTTGCCTGGAAACTGTTTTCCTGCCCCGACCAGACGTTGAGCCCGACGAAGTTTACGAAGTTGGTGCCGAGCAGCATCAGCTGCGACATGATCGCATTGTTGTCGTCACTCGCCGCGACGTGGCAGTCGCTGCA
>JAHCKJ010000250.1 GCA_026125835.1 Sphingopyxis sp. | reverse complement strand
AGTTGGCCCTTGGTCATCCCCGTCACCAGCACATCGCCCGATCCTGCGAAGCTGGCGGCGGGGAGGGTCGCGATGCGGTTGCCGACTTCGACGGTGACCGCCTGCACGACGCCGCTGCCCGTCTGGCGCAGTTGCTGGACATGGCCGATGACCTTGCCGCGCGCGTCGGTGACCGGCATGCCGGGTTCTACCGCGAACATGCCGCTGCCGTTCGCCGCGCCGCTGCCTGCTGCGGCGAGCTGGCCGAGGCTGCCCTGGACGCGGCCCGCGCCCGATCCGGCGCCGCTGGCGCTGCCGGAGACGTTCGACAGCGCGCCGCCGGTCCGGTCGCGGACAGTCCCGACCGCACCGCGCGCGGTGCCGGTTGCGGTCGAAGCCGTGTCACGGGCAGTCCCGATCGCGCCGCGTGCGGTCTGACCGACGAAATCGGTGCCGACCGCCTGGGCATCGACGCTGCCGCTGCCCGACGCGTTGCCCGATCCGCTGGCGTTGCTGCCCAGGGTGTTGCCCAGCAGGTCGGCACTGCCGCCCGCCGAGCCGCGACCTTCGGCGTCGGCGCTACCTTTGCCCTGGACGCGCCCCGAGCGGCGATCGACCTTGGCTTCGCCGCGGCCCGATCCGGTGAGGTCGCCGGCGGTGCCGAGCGTCCCGCCGACGGGACCAGTCGGATTGCCGAGAGTACCGCCCAGCGTACCGCCAAGGCCGCCACCGAGCCCGCCGCTGCCGCCGAGCAGCTGCGCCGAAGCGGGAGTCGAAAAGGCCAGCGTCGCAGCGGCGATCGCGAGGGCCGAGAGCATCGTTGATTTTGCCATTGCACTTCTCCTGAATAAGCGGCCCGGAGGGGTCGGGCCTGACAGGAGAACGATGGCGTTCGCGAATTTCTTCCAAAAAAAAGAATGCCGCAGGGTCAGCGGCCGCCGCAGGTGCCGCAGACCAACCCGTGACCGTAAACCGGGTCGCGGCCTTTTTTGCCGAGGTCGCGCGCCTCCATTACCAGCGCGGTCACCGCGGCGGCGATACGATCGGTGGCGGGGACAGGATAATGCTGCGCCAGCCGTCCCGCGACCAGCGGCGCCGCAAAGGATGTGCCGCGCACGCGGTCGGTTGAGTGGGCGCCGGTTGCCGCCAGCACATTCGCACCCGGTGCAGCGAAATCGACGCGGAGCGCACGGCCCGCTTCGGGCAGGGCGCGATTGCCGTCCCCCACGCCGGTCACCGCGAAAACACCTTTACAGGAGGCGGGATAGGCAGGCGGGGCGGCGGGACCGTCGTTGCCGACCGCGGCGACGATCAACATGCCGCGCTGCTGCGCCCGCGACACCGCCGCCGCAACCAGCTTGTTGTCGGGGCCGACGAGGCTGATCGTCGTCACCGCGACCCCGCTTTCGGCAAGCCAGCCGAGCGCGCGCGCAATCGCGCTCGCGTTGCCGCCGGCTGGATCGCTGCCATACACATCGGCCGCAGCAAGGCGCCTGCCCGGCGCCGAGCCGCGCACCGCGCCTTCGCCGATCAGCAGCGATGCGACCGCGGTCCCGTGGCGGCTTGCCGACGGCGCTCCGGCGGCGAACCCGCGCTGTTCGACGCGGCCCGCTACCGACGGGTGCGCGGCGACGCCGCCATCGATCAGACCGAGCGGCGCAGCGCCCGAAGATATACGCGTCGTGGCGAGCGCGGCGCCAACAAGCGCCCCGCCGGGGCCGCTCCGGAAATAGATATGGTCGGCGTCGACTTCGGCATCGGGCAGCAGCTTGACGAGCTGTCGCTGGGCGCGCGCCAGACTGCGGCCCTGCGGGATGGCAAAGCGCGCGACCTCCAGATCGAGCCCCGCGATGCGATCACGATCGATCAGCCGGAAACCTTGCTGCGCCGCGCGCGCGATCATCGCGTCGTCGATCCCGGTTGCGACCAGAACACCGCGCACTGCGGGTTGTTCGTTGCGGTCAAGCTCGATGCGGTCGCGGTGGTCGCGCAGCAAAGTGGCGATACGGTCGATCCGGACCTGCGCCAGCGTGTCGCCAACGGCGATCAGCGGCTGGGCGTCGATGTTTGGCAAGGACGGCAGCGAGCGGGTCGCATCGGGCAGTTGCACCGGCGGCACCGCGACCTGCGCGCCGACCCGCGCCGCCAAGCCGGTGGCCAGCAATATGATCGCCAGGATCGGGGCGATGAAGACGCGCATCGACGTTCCTTGTTTCGACAGGGAGACCGGCCGCGAGCCGGTCGTGCCCGAAAAATTTAGCATGTTGCGGAAGAAACGATAGGGTGGCGTCGTTTCTTCCCCGGAACGATGAAAAGGCGATCATGCGCTTCGAAGACGAACTGGTGGAATTATTGCCGCGCTTGCGCCGTTTTGCGCGGGGGTTGGCGCGCCATGCAAGCGACGCCGACGATTTGTGCCAGGCCGCGATCGAGCGCGCGCTGAAGTCGCGCGATCAATGGCAGGACGGAACGAGACTGGATAGCTGGATGTACCGCATCACGCGAAATTTGTGGATCGACGAACGCCGTGCCGCGGGGCGGCGGGGCGTCCATGCGCCGATCGACGAGGCCGCCACGCAGGTTCCCGGTGATGGCGCCGCCGAGGTCGAAGCGGGCGCATTGCGCGGCGACGTCGATGGCGCGATGGCGCGCCTGCCCGACGAACAGCGCGAGGTTGTGATGCTGGTCCTTGTCGAAGGCTATGCGTACCGCGAGGCGGCCGACATATTGGATGTGCCGGTCGGCACCGTCACGTCGCGGCTGGCGCGCGGACGCGAGACATTGATGCACTATCTGGGAGAGGCTGCATGAGCGTTGATCCCCACATGGTCGCCGCCTTTGTCGATGGCGAACTCGACGACCTGACCGCGCGGCGGATCGAGCGCGAGGCGGCGGACGACCCGGCACTGGCCGCGGAAATTGCCCGCCACCGGGCGCTCCGGACACGGTTGGCGGCGCATTACGCGCCGATTGCCGACGAACCCGTCCCGGACCGGCTGCGCGCCCTGCTCAACGTCACCGACGACAACGTCGATGTCAGCCTGGGCCACCGTCGCGCGGCGAAGCAGGCCCGTTTTCAACCGGTGCATTGGGGAGCGCTTGCTGCGTCGTTGATGCTGGGCCTTACCATCGGGTTGCGGCCCTGGTCGCCGGTCCCCGACGTGACCAGCCACAATGGCGCACTCGTCGCTTCGGGAGTACTCGAGGAAACGCTGGAGACCCGGCTGGCATCGAACCAGCCCGCCGACGCCGCGATCCGCGTCGGCATCACCTTTCGCGACAAGGCGGGGCGCATTTGCCGCAGCTTTGAAAGCGCGGCCGTCGACGGGATCGGGTGCCGCGAAGATGCGCGCTGGCAACTTGAAAAAACGCTGCGTGGACAGCGGCGGGGCGATTACCGGCAGGCGACGTCGGGCGAGCTCGCTGCGATGGCG
>JAHCKJ010000025.1 GCA_026125835.1 Sphingopyxis sp. | reverse complement strand
CCGGGGGTGGGGGCCATCGGCCTTGCGCAAGGCATCGAGCCCCCACCCCCAACCCCTCCCCTAAAGCGGGGGGGGCTTAAGCGTCTCCGCCGCCGTCGATGCCATGTCCGCCGCCACCCGCGCCACCGCCCCCGCAATCCTCGCCTCGCTCCTCGACCGCCTCGATGCCGACGGCCGCTACGCGCTGCTCAAACTGGCATTGGGGGGAATGCGCGTCGGGGTGTCGGCGCGGCTCGCGAAACAGGCGTTTGCGCAGGCGTTCGACGTGCCGGTCGATGATGTCGAGGAACTGTGGCACGCGATCTCGCCGCCCTATGCGCCGCTGTTCGACTGGGGCGAAGGACGCGCCGAACGTCCCGATTTGAAGGATGTCGCCTTCTTCCGTCCCTTCATGCTCGCGCATCCGCTCGAGGACGGAACGGTCGACCTCGCCGATTATGCCGCCGAGTGGAAGTGGGACGGCATCCGCGTCCAGATCGTGCGCGGCGGTGCCGAAACGCGCATCTACAGCCGCGGCGGCGAGGAGATCAGTGCCGCCTTTCCCGAGCTGGTCGCTGCGTTCGACCAGGAGGCGGTGATCGACGGCGAACTGCTCGTGCGCGGCGATGCACAGGGCGGCGAAGCGGCGAGTTTTAACGCGCTGCAGCAACGGCTCGGGCGCAAGACGGTCTCGAAGAAGATGCTCGCCGACTATCCGGCGTTCGTCCGCGTCTATGACCTGCTTGCCGTCGACGGCGACGACCTGCGCGGCCTGCCGTGGACCGAGCGGCGGTGGCAATTGGAAGCGTTCGTCCCTCGGCTCGCCGCCAGCCATTTCGACCTGTCGCGAGTGATCGACGCCAAGGATTTCGACGACCTTGCGGCGCGGCGCGCGGGCGCGCGCGATGCCGCGATCGAAGGCGTTATGCTCAAGCGCCGCGATGCGCCCTATGTGGCGGGCCGCCGCGCCGGGCTCTGGTATAAATGGAAACGCGACCCGCTCACCGCCGATTGCGTGATGATGTATGCGCAGCGCGGCAACGGGCGGCGTGCGAGTTTCTATTCAGATTATACCTTTGGCTGCTGGAGCGACGAGGGCGAGCTGCTTCCGGTCGGCAAGGCCTATTCGGGCTTCACCGACGAGGAGCTGAAATGGCTCGACAAATTCGTGCGCGACAACACGCTGAACCGCTTCGGTCCGGTGCGCGAGGTCGAAAAATCGCTGGTGCTCGAGGTCGCCTTCGATTCGATCCACGCGTCGAAGCGCCACAAGTCGGGCCTCGCGATGCGCTTCCCGCGCATTTCGCGCATCCGACGGGACAAGCCCGCCGAGGAGGCGGACCGGATCGCGACGTTGCTGGCGATGGTAACGTGATGTCTCCCCTCCCTGCAAGGGAGGGGGATTCATGCGAAAATTTCCCCGCGCAAACCTTGCAACCCGCCGCCACGATACCGAGTTTAAGCCCTCATCCCCTCTGATAAACATAATGGAGACTGCCATGACGATCGCCCATCCGCCCCTGCCGTACGCCCAGGATGCGCTGGAGCCGCATATTTCGGCCGACACGCTGGCGACGCACCATGGCAAGCATCACAAGGCCTATGTCGACAAGACGAACGCCGCGATCGAGGGGACCGGCCTTGCCGGAAAACCCCTTGAGGAAATCATCCATCACGCCGAAGGGTCGGGGAACAAGGGACTGTTCAACAACAGCGCCCAGTCTTGGAACCACGCTTTTTACTGGGAAAGCCTGAGCCCCACCAAGACCGAGCCCAAGGGCGATTTGCTCGCCGCGATCGACCGCGATTTCGGGTCGCTCGACGAGCTCAAGAAGAAGCTCAAGGACACCGCGGTCAACCATTTCGCCTCGGGCTGGGCGTGGCTGGTGTCGCGCGACGGGACGCTGTCGGTGACCGACACGCATGATGCGGGAACCGAGCTGACCGCGGGCATCAAGCCGCTGCTCGTGATCGACGTGTGGGAACATGCCTATTACATCGACCGCAAGAATCTGCGCCCCGCCTATGTCGATGCGGTGGTCGACGAACTGCTCAACTGGGATTTCGCCGCCGAGAATCTCGCGCGCGATACGACCTGGACCTATCCGGCCTGACCGTAAGGGAAATTTGAACTGGTATCTATCGTGATGACGGTGCCGCCTCTATAGGCTCCGTCATGACGATCAGCCTGTTCGAACTCTTCAAAATCGGTGTCGGTCCCTCCAGCTCGCATACGGTCGGGCCGATGGTTGCGGCGCGGCGTTTTACCGTCTGGCTCGACGAGCAGGCGCTGCTTGCCAGGACGGTGCATGTCGAGGCCGATCTTTACGGGTCGCTGGCGCTGACCGGCAAGGGTCACGCCGCTGACACCGCGATCGTTGCGGGTCTTGCCGGTGAAATTCCCGCCAGCACCAGCCTGGGTGCGATCACCGCGCATTGGGACCGCGCGACGAACGAGGGCCTTCTCTACCTCCTCGGCCGCCAGCGGGTGGGCTTCCAGCCGGCGCGCGACCTGCATTTCCAGATGCGCCAGCGCCAACCCTTCCACAGCAATGCGGTGAGCTTCACCGCGCGCGACGGCGATGGCGAGATACTTGCCAAGCGCATGTATTTCTCGATTGGCGGCGGCTTCGTCGTCGACGAGGATGAGGCGGGGCGCAACAGCCGCGGCGCGGAGGATGAGGTCGAATTGCCGTTCGGCTTCACCTCGGGCGCCGACCTGCTCGCCATGGGCGCGGCGTCGGGCAAGAGCTTTGCCGAAATGATGCTCGAGAATGAGCTGGCACACCGCAGCCTCGACGAGGTGAACGCGGGGCTCGATGCGATCGCGAGCGCAATGGATGCGTCGATCGACGCGGGCTGTTGCAGCACCGGGATTTTGCCCGGCGGGCTCAAGGTCAAGCGCCGCGCGCCGCAGATTGCCGCCGACATCCGCAGCCGCCACGAGGCCAATTTGTCCGAACCGCTGGCGATGATGGACTGGATCAACCTGTGGGCGATGGCGGTGAACGAGGAAAATGCCGCGGGCGGCAAGGTGGTCACCGCACCGACCAACGGCGCGGCGGGGATTATCCCCGCGGTAATCCGCTACTATCGCCGCGGTTATCGCGGCGATGACGCGGGGGTGCGCACCTTCCTGCTCGCCGCGGGCGCGGTCGGCGCACTCTACAAACGCAACGCCAGCATCTCGGGGGCCGAGGTCGGCTGCCAGGGCGAGGTCGGCGTCGCCTGCTCGATGGCGGCGGCGGGGCTGACCGCAGCCTTGGGCGGCACCAACGCGCAGGTCGAGAACGCCGCCGAGATCGGCATGGAGCACAACCTCGGTCTCACTTGCGATCCGATCGGCGGTTTGGTGCAGATTCCGTGCATCGAGCGCAATGCGATGGGCGCGATCAAGGCGATCGACGCCAGCCGCATCGCGATGATCGGCGACGGCACGCATGTCGTCAGCCTCGACACGGTAATCGCGACGATGCTGCAGACGGGCCGCGACATGCGGGATAAATATAAGGAAACGTCGAAGGGCGGGCTGGCGGTTAGCGTCGTGGAGTGTTGAGGGAGGGTTCGATTTCTGCGGAGTAGCTATCGGGCGGGGCTTTGCAGATGCGGCATCAAATAAAAATCTGGAAGCTGGCAGACGCCGGCGTTTCTTCCACCTTCGTCACCCTGAACTTGTTTCAGGGTCCATGGCCTGCCTTTTCCTTCGATGCCGTGATTTTTTGTTTCACACAAAGGCACAAAGGCACGAAGAAGTAGGCTTGGGCCGTCAGGCCCATTCCTCCATCAACGGCGCGACTGGCCGTACCGTTGCAGGGGAAAGCCGCTTCGCGGTCGGCGCGACATCTTTGTGTCTTTGTGTCTTTGTGTGAAAAATATCTGGCGCCGCCCCAAGCGGCTGGAGCCGGGCCATGGTTGCTGAAACGGGTTCAGCATGACGAAGTTTGGGAACGCGCCTCCTATCTTGCATTGGCGCGCGCTTTGCCTGATTGGGAGCGCCCGAGAAGGAGACCCGCCATGAAGACCCGCGCCGCCGTTGCGTTCGAAGCGAAGACGCCGCTCGAAATCGTCGAACTCGACCTCGAAGGCCCGAAGGCGGGCGAGGTGCTGGTCGAGATCATGGCCACGGGCATCTGCCATACCGACGCCTATACGCTCGACGGCTTCGACAGCGAGGGCATCTTCCCGAGCGTCCTGGGGCATGAGGGTGCGGGCGTGGTGCGCGAGGTTGGCGCGGGCGTCACCAGCGTGAAGCCCGGCGACCATGTCATCCCGCTCTACACTCCCGAATGCCGCCAGTGCAAAAGCTGCCTCAGCGGCAAGACCAACCTCTGCACCGCGATCCGCGCCACGCAGGGCAAGGGGCTGATGCCCGACGGCACGACGCGCTTTTCGTACAAGGGCCAGCCGATCTTTCATTATATGGGCTGCTCGACCTTCTCGAACTTTACCGTGCTGCCCGAGATCGCGGTCGCGAAGATCCGCGAGGACGCACCGTTCCAGTCGAGCTGCTATATCGGCTGCGGGGTGACCACCGGGGTCGGCGCGGTGATCAACACCGCGAAAGTGCAGGTCGGCGACAATGTTGTGGTTTTCGGGCTCGGCGGGATCGGGCTCAACGTGATCCAGGGCGCGCGGCTTGCGGGTGCGAAGCAGATCATCGGCGTCGACATCAACCCGGACCGCGAGGAATGGGGACGCAAGTTCGGCATGACCGACTTCCTCAATTCGAAGGGCATGAGCCGCGAGGATGTCGTCGCGGCGATCGTCGCGATGACCGACGGCGGCGCCGACTATACCTTCGACGCGACGGGAAATACCGAGGTGATGCGCATTGCCTTGGAAGCCTGCCATCGCGGCTGGGGCACCTCGATCATCATCGGCGTCGCCGAGGCGGGCAAGGAAATCGCGACGCGGCCGTTCCAGCTCGTCACCGGGCGCAACTGGCGCGGCACCGCCTTCGGCGGCGCCAAGGGACGCACCGATGTCCCGAAGATCGTCGACATGTATATGACCGGCAAGATCGAGATCGACCCGATGATCACCCACGTCATGGGGCTGGAAGAGATCAACAAGGGCTTCGATCTGATGCACGCGGGCGAGAGCATTCGCAGCGTCGTCGTCTTCTGATCTAATACTTATGACCCGTTCGCCCTGAGCTTGTCGAAGGGCCGTTCTTCCTTCATGCGGCGGCGAGGGGAAGAACGGTGCTTCGACAGGCTCAGCACGAGCGGGTGTCGGGGTGCGCCGCGGGAGGAAGAATTTGACCGGACCCTATGTCCTGACGTTCAGCTGTGTCGACGCGGTGGGTATCGTCGCGGCGGTGACGGGGACGCTCGCGGAGCGCGACGGTTTCATCCTCGACAGCCAGCAATATGCCGATCTCGATTCGGGTCGCTTCTTCATGCGCGTCGCGTTTCGCGGCGCGGGGCCGCGCTTTCCGGAGGGATTGGCGGGGGTGCAGGCGGCGTTTGCGCCGATTGTCGACCGGTTCGCGATGGATGCGCGGATCAGCGATAGCGCCGCGAAACCGCGCTTCGTCATCGCGGTGTCGCAGGGCAGCCATTGCCTTAACGACCTGCTCCACCGCTGGTCGACCGGTAACCTGGCGATCGACATCGTCGCGGTGGTGTCGAACCACGAGCATCAGCGGCGCCTCAGCGAATGGCATGGGGTGCCGTTCCACCATTTCCCGGTCAGCGACGCCAATCGCACCGAACAGGAAGCGCGCATTCTCGACCTGATGGCGCGCAGCGGCGCCGAATATCTGGTGCTCGCGCGCTATATGCAGATACTCTCATCCGACCTCTCGGCGAAGCTCGCGGGGCGCTGCATCAACATCCACCACAGCTTCCTGCCCGGTTTCAAGGGCGCCAAGCCCTATCACCGCGCGCAGGAACGCGGGGTCAAGCTGATCGGTGCGACCGCGCATTTCGTCACCAGCGACCTCGACGAAGGGCCGATCATCGAACAGGCGGTCGAGCGCGTCGATCACCGCGACAGCGTCGACGACCTCATCCGCATCGGCCGCGATGTCGAGGCGCAGGTGCTGGCGAAGGCGGTCCGCTGGGTCGCCGAACAGCGGGTGCTGATCGACGGGCGCAAGACGGTGGTCTTTCGCTGACAAGGCTGGCAGAACATCGGTATCGATTCGCAACGGAAAAAGGAGAGAGCGGTGTATAGTCACAATATGGTCGGCACGAACGACGTCGCAAAAGCGAAAGCATTCTACGATGCGACCTTCCAGGCGATCGGCGGCAAGCCGGGGATCGAGGACGACAAGGGTCGTCTGATCTATATGCACAATGGCGGATTGTTCCTGGTCACCCCGCCGATCAACGGCGAGCCCGCGACCGCTGGCAACGGCTGCACCATCGGTTTCGCGATGGAGGACGAGGCGCAGGCGAAGGCATGGCACGACGCCGGCGTCGCGGCGGGCGGCACCAGCATCGAAGATCCGCCGGGCGTGCGCGAGGGCGGTTTCGGCAAGCTGTACCTTGCCTATCTGCGCGACCCCGACGGCAACAAGCTGTGCGCGCTCAAGCGTCTTTAAGCGAGCGTTGACGTCGTGACGATGCGCGGCGAAGCGGGATTGCTGGCGGACCTGAAAGCGCTGGGCATCCCGTTCGCCGCGTATGAGCATGACGCGGTGTTCACCGTCGCCGAAAGCGATGCAGTGAACGCCGCGCTCCCGGGCGCGCATACCAAGAATCTGTTTCTGAAGGACCATGGCGGGGCGTATTGGCTCGTGACCGTGCCGTCGGCCGCGCGCGTCGACCTGAAGGCGCTGCCCCAAGCGATCGGCAGCAAGCGCGTCAGTTTCGGCAAGGCCGAGGACATGACGCGGTTGATCGGCATTGCGCCGGGGTCGGTGACGCCGATGGCGGCAATCAACGCGTCGCCGGGCAGCATCACAGTCGTAATTGATGCGAATCTGGCGGTTTCCGGGATCGTCAATGTCCATCCGCTGCGCAACACCGCGACGATCGGCTTGTCCGGTGCAGCCATTATCGATCTCCTGCGTCATTGGGGACATAATCCCCGCGTCGCGCCCATCCCGATTCAGGAATCCGCATGACCCTTGAAACCGTCTCCACCGTCCGCAGCCATGGCGGCACACAGGGCGTGTATAAACACGCCAGCACGACGACCGGCACCGACATGGTCTTTGCCGTGTTCATACCCGACCATGAAGAAGGCGCGTGCCTTCCGGTATTATGGTATCTGTCGGGGCTGACGTGCACCCATACCAATGTGATGGAAAAAGGCGAATATCGCGCCGCCTGCGCCGAGCACGGGGTGATCTTTATCGCGCCCGACACGTCGCCGCGGGGCGAGGGGGTTCCGGACGATCCCGAGGGCGCATGGGATTTCGGGCTGGGTGCCGGTTTCTACGTCGATGCGACCGAGGAGCCGTGGGCGAAAAACTACCGGATGCGGTCCTATGTCGAGGACGAGCTGCCCTCGCTGATCCTGCGCAATTTCCCCAGCGCCGACCTGACGCGGCAGGGCATCACCGGCCATTCGATGGGCGGGCATGGCGCGCTGACGATAGGCCTGCGGGGTCAGGACCGGTTCCGCTCGGTGTCGGCCTTTTCGCCGATCGTGGCGCCGACGCAATGTCCGTGGGGCGAGAAGGCGCTCGGCAACTATCTGGGCGATGATCGCGAGGAATGGCAGGCCTATGATGCGTGCGCGCTGCTCGATCAGGGGCTGTGCGTCCCCGACCTGCTCGTCGATCAGGGCGAGGCCGACAATTTCCTGGCGGAACAGCTCAGGACCGAACTGCTGGTCGCGGCGTGCGAACGCGCGGGACAAAAGGCCGAAATCCGGATGCAGCCGGGCTATGACCACAGCTATTATTTCATCTCGACCTTTATGGCCGATCATGTCGCGTGGCATGCGGAGCGGCTAACGGCGTGACATAACCTCTCTCCAAGGGAATCGTGTTGATTCCTTTACCTACTTTGGCCGACGCGGGCTGCGCTGGCCGTAGGGTTTGGGCTTGTAGCGATCGTTACCGCCCGGACCGCCCGGGGTGCGCGGCCCGCGCGGCCCTGCACGGTCGCCGCCGGGGCCGCGGCCCAGCGTCGCGCGCGGCACACGCTCGCCCGAACGGCCGCTCTTGTCGCGGCGCGGCGGATAGGTCGGGCCGTCGGGGGCGGGGGTGATCGACACGCCGCTGTCGTCCTCGCCATCCTGATTCGCGGTGCGCACCACCGCCTCGGCAAAGCGGTCGGCGATCGCACGCGGGATGTTGAACATCGTGTCCTTCGGGCCTATGCGGATCGCGCCGATTTCGTTCTTGCTCACATGCCCGCGGCGGCAGAGCAAAGGCAGGATCCAGCGCGGGTCGGCGTTTTGATGGCGACCGATGTTCAGGCGAAACCAGACGCTGTCCTCGAACCCTTCGCGACGGTCGGAGCTGCCACGCTCCAAGCGCTCGGAGCGTTCCCCGCGCTCGGGACGATCGCGACCGCGCGGGCCGTTGTCGATCAGATCCTCGGGCGGCGGCATCAGCGCGCGATGCGAGCGGACCAGCGATGCGGCGATGTCTTCTGCGCTGCGCTCGGCCATCAACCGCTGCGCGAGTTCGATATCCTCGGGTTCATGCTCCTGCGGTGTGAGCAGCTTTTCCATCAACCGTTCCTGGTCGCGCGCGCGCACGTCGGCGGCGGTCGGCGCGTCCATCCATTCGGCCTCGATCCGCGCGCCGCGCAGCATGCCGTCGACGCGGCGACGTCGCGGATAGGGGACGATGATGACCGCCGTCCCTTTTTTGCCCGCGCGGCCGGTGCGGCCCGAACGGTGCTGGAGCGCTTCGGCATCGCGCGGGATTTCGACGTGGATGACCAGGCTGAGCGTCGGCAAATCGATGCCGCGCGCTGCAACGTCAGTCGCTACGCAGACGCGTGCGCGGCGATCGCGGAGCGCCTGCAAGGCGTGGTTGCGCTCGTTCTGGCTATGCTCGCCCGACAGGGCGACGGCGGCGAAGCCGCGTTCGACCAGGCTGGCGTGCAGGCGGCGGACATTGTCGCGCGTCGCGCAGAACAGCATCGCGGTTTCGGCTTCGTGGAGGCGGAGCAGGTTGATCACCGCGCCCTCGATGTCGGCCGGGGCGACGGTCACCGCCTGATAGGCGATGTCGCCATGGCCGCGATCTTCGCCGACGGTCGAGATGCGCAGCGCATCGCGCTGATAGCGCTTGGCGAGCTGGACGATCGGTTTGGGCAGCGTCGCAGAAAAGAGCAGAGTGCGGCGCGTTTCGGGGGTGGCGTCGAGAATTTCCTCGAGGTCGTCGCGAAATCCCATGTCGAGCATCTCGTCGGCTTCGTCGAGCACCGCGACACGGAGCACGGTGAGGTCGAGCGCACCGCGCTCCAGATGGTCGCGTAGGCGCCCGGGGGTGCCGACGACGATCTGCACGCCTTGACCCAGCGCGCGGCGTTCCTTGCTGGCGTCCATGCCGCCGACGCAGGTCGCGATGCGCGCGCCGGCCTTGCCGTACAGCCAGCCGAGCTCGCGGCTGACCTGCATCGCGAGTTCGCGCGTCGGCGCGATGATCAGTGCGAGCGGCGAGGTCGCGAAGGGCAGGCGGCCATCCTCGACCAGCTCGTCGGCCATCGCGAGGCCGAAGGCGACAGTCTTGCCCGACCCGGTCTGCGCCGAGACGAGCAGGTCGCGGCCCTTCGCTTCGGATTCGGTGACGTGCGTCTGGACGGGGGTCAGCGCTTCATAGCCGCGCGCGACGAGGGCGTCCGAAAGGACGGGCGAAAGATTTTCGAAAGTCATTGTTATCTCAATAGCATAGGCGGCCACCGGTGCGGTGGCGGGCCAGTAGAAAGGGGCTCAATGGGCTTAAATCACCTGTCCGGCAGCGTGTCCGCTTGCCCAGGCCCATTGAAAATTATAGCCGCCTAACCACCCTGTGACATCTACGGCCTCGCCGATCGCATAGAGGTTCGGAACGGTTTTGGCCACCATTGTTTGCGATGACAGGCCCGCGGTCGAGATTCCGCCCACGGTAACCTCGGCTTTGGCAAAGCCCTCGGTGCCGTTCGGATGGAAAATCCAGCGGGCGAGACGCGATTCGGCGTCGGCCAGTTTGCGGTCGGTCTGCGCCGCGAGTTCGCCGGGGAGCGCCAGGCGCTCGGCGAGCGTTTCAGCAAGGCGGTCGGGGAGCATTGTGCCGAGCGCGGCGCGCATCGTAGCGCGCGGGCGGGTGCGTTTGGCGTCGAGCAGCCAGCCCTGCGGTGTGTCGGGCAAAAAGTCGATCGTCACCGGCTCGCCGTGGCGCCAATAGCTGCTGACTTGCAGGATCGCCGGGCCGGATAGCCCTTTGTGCGTGAAGAGGGCCGCTTCGCGGAAGGCGGCCTTCCCCGCGCGCGCCTCGACCGGCGCGGCGATGCCCGAAAGCTCGCGAAACAGCACATCGTCGCCGCCCAGCGTCAGCGGGACCAGCGCGGGGCGCGGCTCGACGACCTTGAGGCCGAACTGGCGGGCGAGGTCGTAGGCAAAGCCGGTCGCGCCCATCTTGGGAATCGACGGACCGCCCGTCGCGATCACCAGCGCCGGGGCGGTGAACCGGGCATCGCCGAACCGGACGGCGAATGTCGCGCCGGCGTGGGTGACGTCGCGGATCGGCTGGCCGGTGCGCACATCGACCTCGCTTTTCGCGCACTCGTCCAGCAGCATGGCGACGATCTGCTTTGCCGACCCGTCGCAGAACAGCTGGCCCAGCGTCTTTTCATGATAGGCGATGCCATGACGCTCGACGAGCGCGATGAAGTCTGCAGGGGTATAGCGCGCGAGCGCCGATTTGGCGAAGTGCGGGTTCGCCGACAGGAAGCGGTCGGGGGCGGTGTTCACATTGGTGAAATTGCAGCGCCCGCCGCCCGAGATCAGAATCTTCTTGCCCACCTGATCGGCATGGTCGAGCAACAACACACGCCGCCCGCGCTGCCCGGCGACCGCGGCGCACATCAGCCCGGCCGCGCCGGCACCCAGCACGATGGCGTCAAATTCGGTTGCGGACATCGCGGCTCAGTGCAGCTTTGCGATCGACAGGCCGTCGGCCTTGGCGCGGGTCTTTACCGATTCCTCGCTGCGGGTCAGCGCCTTGGCGATGGCTTTCAGCGCCATGCCCTTTTTGGCGAGCGTGTGCAGCTTGTCGATCTCCGCCGGTGTCCAAGGCTGTTTGTGGCGTTCGAACTTGTCTTTCATGCCTGCGTCTCCGGATCGGTTTCGACCGCGAGGATCGCGATCGCATCCTCGCGGTCCTGATATTCGACGCTTTCGCCGACCTCCGCTCCCATCAGCGCGCGGGCCAGCGGGGCGGAAAAGGCGACCCACCCCATTGCCGGATCGGCCTCGTCGCCGCCGACGATAGTGATCGTCTTTTCGGCGTTGTTGAGGCGATAGGTCACGCGGCTGCCGATGCCAACGCTGCCGTCCGCGGGCGGTTCCTTGACCTCGGCGGTCGCTTGGCGGGTGTGGAAATAGCGCAGGCGCCGCTGCAGTTTTTTCCGCGCTTCCCCTTCGGTGGTTTGGGCAAGTTCGGCTTCAAGCCGCCCGACCTGTTCGGCAAGCAGGCGCAATCCGCGCGGGGTCACCCGGTTCGGGCCGACCGCGATCGGCAGTTCGAACTCGGGCTCCTTATGCTCGTCGTCGCTTTCGCGGCGAAAGGCTACGCTCATGGTCGGGCTTTCCGGTCGTCATCGCAAAAGCTGTCCCTGCGCGCCGAAGGTGGCGACAAAATGGCGCGACCAGCCAAGTGAAGCGTAACCTTTGGCCACCCCCCACCGAAACTCCTGTCGATGCCATCCCCCGCATCGTCCGTTTTCAAAGGGAGTATCCATTATGTCGAATAGTCTGAAACTGTCGCTCGCCGCCTCGGCGGTTCTGGCCATGGCCGCCGGTGCCGTCGCCGCACCCGCGGTTGCCGCCGACGGTGCCAAAGAGCGCTGCTACGGTGTGTCACTGAAGGGCAAGAACGACTGCGCGGCTGGCCCGGGCACCAGCTGCGCCGGCACCTCGACGGTCGATTACCAGGGCAATGCCTGGAAATATGTCGCCAAGGGCAGCTGCGAAAAAATGGGCGGGTCGCTGGCCGCACGCAAAGGCAATGCCAAGCCGGTTCCGAAAAAAGGCTGACCTTCCATGTCCCCCCGCCCGCTCCGTAACTTGCCGCAACGCGCCGGTATCGGGCTGAAGCCCGAACATTATGCCGACGTGATGGCGGCGGCGGAGCGGGGTGCCCCGCCCGCCTGGGCCGAAGTACATCCGCAAAATTACTTCGGCGCGGGCGGGCCTCCGCATCGCTGGCTGACCGCCATTGCGGTGCATGTGCCGCTCAGCTTCCATTCGGTCGGGCTGTCGTTGGGATCGGCCAGCGGCGTCGATGGCGATGAACTGGCGGCGCTGGCCGCCCTGTGCGAACGTTATGAACCGGCGATGGTTTCGGATCACCTCAGTTGGAGCAACGGGCCGGACGACAAATTTCCCGACCTGCTGCCCGTCCCCTACAATCACGTCGCGCTCGATCATTTCGTGACCCAGGTCGGGCACGTGCAGGACCGTTTGCGCAGGCCGATGCTGATCGAAAACCCGTCGCGCTACCTGGCCTATGCCGGTGACGATTGGGACGAGGTTGATTTCCTCCACGAACTTTGCCGCCGGGCGGGTTGCGGCTTGCTGCTCGATATCAACAATGTCGAGGTGTCCGCGTTCAATCTCGGCCTCGATCCCGCCGTGTGGCTCGACGCGGTCGATCCGGCGCTGGTCGGTGAGGTGCATGTTGCGGGACACAGCCGCAAGGACGACGATATGGGCGGTACGATCGCGATCGACGATCATGGGTCGGCGGTGCGCGACAGCTGCTGGGATTTGCTCGCGGTATTTTTGCGCCGCGCCAGGCCGAAACCGGTGCTCGTTGAATGGGACAGCGATGTTCCGGACTATGCGACGTTGATGGGCGAGGCGGCCAAGGCCGACGCGCTGCTGGTCGGTGAGCCGGTCGATGCGTGAAGGGCAGGCGGCCATTGCGGCGACGTTGCTGCGCGGACCCGGGCATTTGCCCGCCCATCTGTTTGCGGGCGAACGCACCGCCGTGCTGCGCGGTCTGCGTGTTCACGCCAACACGATATCGCATGCGCGGCTCGTCGCGCTCGAACACAGTTTTCCACGCACCCGCGACTATCTGGGCGACGGTGAGTTCAACCGCGTCTCGCGCGCCTTCCTTGACGGCGGCGGCGCGCAGGGCCGGTCGGTGGCGAAGATTGGCGCAGCCTTTCCGGACTGGTTGGGCGACCCGCTCGCTGCGGACCTGGCGCGCGTCGAATGGGCGTGGCTGGAAAGCTATCACGCCGCCGATGCTCCCGCGCTGGCGCTTGCCAATCTGGCCGCGTTGGACGAGGCAGCGTTGCTGGCCCGCGTCGTGCGCTGTCACCCGGCCGTCCGTGTCGTCACGTTGTCCAGTGCCGCCGCACCGCTTGTCGATTCCGGCTTTGCGCGCGGCGTCCGGGCGCTGCTTGTTACCCGGCCCGATGCCGACGTGCGACTGGCGGCAGTCGATGGTGCCGACGTCGCGGCGCTCGCCATGGCGACCGAAAGGGCGCCGCTAAGTAACCTCATCGCGCATCTCGCCGAACGGCATCCCAGTGGTGGTGGCGGCGCCGTCGCGGCGCTTGTTGCTGCCGGCGCGTTCGAGAGGGTTTGAAAGATGAAGCGGATCGTTGCACTTTATGATCGCGGGGTGGCCATGGCGGCCGGCCCTATAGCCGAGGCGATTGCGCTCCTGCTGCTGCGTGTGGCGCTCGCCGGCGTGTTCTGGCGCTCCGGCCAGACCAAGGTTGTTGAGGGCAGCATTCTGCAAATCGACCCGATCCAATATGACCTGTTCGCGTCCGAATTTTCGGGCCTGCCGCTCGATCCCGTTATCGCGGTGCCGCTGACCACCTATGCCGAGCACCTGTTCCCGCTCCTGTTACTGCTTGGCCTTGCGACGCGATTGTCGGCCGCCGCATTGCTGGTGATGACGCTGGTGATCCAGATTTTCGTGTTCCCCGACGCGTGGTGGCCGGTGCATTCGCTGTGGGCGGCGATGGCGGCGATCCTGATCGTGCGCGGCGGAGGGCTGTTCGCGCTCGATCGCATCGGTGCTACGCTGCGCCGCAGATGAGCATCGACGAGCCTTCGCTGGCGCGATTGATGGCGGCGTCGCAGCGCGGCGACCGCGCCGCCTACCGCGCCTTGCTCGGCGATTGCGGCCGCTGGCTGACCCGTTATTTCGCGCGCCGCATCGCGCCGCACCAGATCGGCGATCTGGTGCAGGAGACGTTGGTGTCGATGCACCGCAAGCTCGCGACATGGGACAATGGCCGGCCATTCCTGCCCTGGCTGGCGGCGATCGCGCGCTATCGCTGGATCGACCTGTTGCGCCGCCAGCGCGACGAGGTCGAGCTCGGCGAGGGCGACGCGGCGGTCGGGGCGGAGGACGAGCTCGTCCACGCCCGCCTCAGCCTCGACCGCATGTTGGCCCAGCTTCCCGCAGGACAGGCGCAGGCGATCACGCTGGTCAAGATCGAAGGCGCGTCGATCGCCGAAGCATCGCGCATTTGCGGTCAGAGCGAGGCGCTGGTGAAGGTGAATATCCATCGCGGGCTGAAAAAGCTGGCACATTTGGTTAAAAGCGAATGACATGACGAAGGCGTCGATCGACAATCTGATCGAGGAATTGGCAAGCGATCTGGGTCCCGTCCGTCCGCGCCGGGTGGCGCGCGGGACGCTGTGGGTGATCGGCGGCTGGTTCGCCGGTGCCGCGGCGCTGCTGTGGCTGGCGGGGCCACGGCCCGATCTGGCCCAAGGCGTCATGATGCCGCCGCTGCCGTTGCTCGCGTTCTGGCTGATCGTCGCGCTTGGCCTGGCCGCTGCCTGGAGTGCGCTGCGGATGGGATTGCCCGGCGTCGGGCGCGACTACAGCGGTTGGCGCTGGGCGGGGCTGGCCGCGCTCGCGCTTCCCCTGTCGGCGCTCGCGATGGCGCTTGATGATGGCCACGCCGCCGCGGCGGCGGCCGATCCCGAAATCGGGCTG
>JAHCKJ010000249.1 GCA_026125835.1 Sphingopyxis sp. | reverse complement strand
TCCGATACGCTGGCCGTCGATGCGTTCGGCGGCTTTGCAAAGCTGCTGATCTACGCCGCCAGCGTCATGTGCATCCTGATCGCGCCGCGTTTCTTTGGCGGGGCGATGCGCGCCGAATATCCGGTGCTGATCCTGTTGGCCGCGCTCGGCATGGGGATCATGGCATCCTCGCGCGACCTGATGACGCTGTATGTCGGGCTCGAACTCAACAGCCTTTCTGCCTATGTGCTCGCCAGCTTCATGCGCAATGACGAGCGATCGAGCGAGGCCGGGCTTAAATATTTCGTGCTGGGGGCACTGGCGTCGGGGATGCTGCTCTATGGCATTTCGCTGCTCTACGGGTTCTCCGGCACCACGGCTTTCGACGGCATTGCCGCGGCGATGGGCGGCGAGCTGAACATCGGCTTGATCTTTGGTATCGTGTTCGTGCTGGCGGGGTTGGGCTTCAAGATCAGCGCCGTGCCGTTTCACATGTGGACGCCCGACGTTTATGAAGGCGCGCCGACCCCGGTGACGACATTCTTTGCCAGTGCGCCAAAAGTCGCCGCGATGGCGCTGATGACGCGTGTCGTCATCGATGCGATGGGACCGGCAATCGGAGCCTGGCAGCAGATTGTTATCTTCCTCGCCCTCGCATCAATCATCGTCGGCGCGGTCGGCGCGATCGGACAAAAGAATATCAAGCGGCTGCTCGCCTATTCTTCGATCAACAATGTCGGCTTCATGCTGATTGGTCTCGCGGCCGGAACGCAGGCGGGGGTTGAGGCGATCCTGACGTATCTGCTGGTTTATCTTGTCACCACGATCGGCGCGTTTCTGATCGTGCTGCAGCTTCGCGACGCCGCCGGAAACCAGATCGAGAGCATCCCGGCGCTGGCCGGTCTGTCGCAGCGTCGGCCCGGACTGGCTGCGGCGATGGCGGTTTTCCTGTTCAGCCTTGCGGGCATCCCGCCGCTGTTCGGTTTCTGGCCGAAATATCTGGTGTTCGAAGCCGCGGTGAACGCGAACCTTGTCCCGTTGGCCGTGGCGGGGATCGTCGCGTCGGTGATCGGTGCCTTTTATTATATCGCGATTATCAAGACGATGTATTTCGACGATAAATCGGATACCGAAATTCCCGCGACGGGCGGGGCGATTGTCGAAGACGCAGTCATCACCGCCAGCGCGCTGTGGCTGTCGGTCATCGGCTATCTGTTCATTCCGGTGCTGGCGCTTGTTTCGGCGAATGCCGCGGCGGTGCTGTTCTGATCCCGCTGATCGAGCGGGTCCAGCAGACAGGTTCGACCAACGCCGACCTGCTGGCGCGGCTGGCCGGCGGCGAACATGTCGGCGAGGGGCATTGGCTGGTCACCGATCGCCAGACCGCAGGGCGTGGCCGTCTGGGCCGCAACTGGAACGACGGGCAGGGCAATTTCATGGGCTCGACGGTCGTTCATCTCACCGTCGGCGACCCGCCCGCGGCAACGCTCGCGCTGGTCGCGGGCGTCGCGCTCGCGAAAACGGTGGCGGCGCTGGCCCCGCAAGTCGCGGCGCAGCTGAAATGGCCGAACGACTTGCTGGTCGGCGGCGCGAAATGCGCCGGCATATTGATGGAGCGGACGGGCAATTCGGTGGTAATCGGCATCGGGGTCAACCTCGTGTCGGCGCCGCAACTGCCCGACCGCCCCACCGCCACGCTGGCTGCCTCAGGAATGCCGATCGATCGCGATCACTTTGCCCCGGCGCTGGGGATCGGCATGATCGACGCGCTGTGGACGTGGCGGCAAGAAGGTGTGTCGAGTATCGTCCGCGCCTGGCTACCGCTGGCACATCCGTGCGGTACCGCGCTTCATGTGTCGGAACAAGGGGTCGACGGTACATTCGACGGCCTCGCCGACGATGGTGCGCTGCGCTTGCGCCGCAGCGACGGGGAGACCATGCTGGTTCACGCCGGCGACGTCGAATTGCGTCGCCCGGTCGGGGAGGAAGGTTAGATGCTGCTCGCGATCGACGTCGGCAACACCAATGTGAAATTCGCATTGTTCGAGCAAAGCCGCCTGCGTGCCCGCTGGCGGATTGTCACCGACGACCGGCGGACCGCCGACGAATATATGGTCTGGCTCGACCAGTTGCTGCGGATCGAGGGCCATGACCGCGCCGATGTCGATGCCGTCATCATTTCGACGGTCGTCCCGCGCGCGCTGCACAATCTGCAGCTGCTGGCGCACAAATATTTCGGCGTCGATGCACTGATCGCGGGGCGCGATCCGGTGGGCTGGGGCATCGCGCTCAAGGTCGACGAGCCGCAGTCGGTCGGCGCCGACCGCGCGGTCAACGCGATTTCGGCGCAGGCGGCGGTGCCTGGCCTGGACAAGCTCGTCATCAGTTTCGGCACCGCGACGACGCTGGACCATATCGGGCCAGACGGTGCCTATCTGGGCGGGATTATCGCGCCCGGGGTCAATCTGTCGCTGGAGGCGCTGGTTGCCGCTGCTGCCAAACTGCCGCGCATCGCCATCGAGGCGCCCGCGAATCCCAGCGTGATCGGCCGCACCACCGAAAGCCAGATGCTGATCGGCGTCTATTGGGGCTATGTATCGATGATCGAAGGCCTGATCGCGCGGATGAAGGCTGAAATCGGCAAGCCACTCACCGTCATTGCGACCGGCGGCCTTGCCACCTTGTTCCAGGAACAGGCGCATCTGTTCGACCGCATCGAACCCGATCTGACGCTCAACGGCTTGATGCACCTTTATAATCAACGAAAGCAGGCAATATGACCACTCCAGGCAAGGAGCTGCTTTTCCTCGCGCTCGGCGGTTCGGGCGAGATTGGCATGAACGCCAATCTGTACGGATGCGACGGCAAATGGATTATGCTCGATCTGGGCGTGACCTTTGGCACACATGATTATCCCGGCGTTGACGTTATCATGCCCGACCTTGAGTTTATCGAGGATCGCAAAAAGGATCTGCTCGGCATCGTCCTGACCCACGGGCATGAGGATCATATCGGTGCCTTGCCTTATCTCGCCGCCGACCTTGGCGTGCCGCTGTACGCGAACCGTTTCACTGCGGGGCTGATCGCCAACAAGCTGGCGGAAGAAGGGCTTGAGAAAGAGGTCAAGATCAAGACTGTCGACATCGACGCGCATTTCCAGCTGGGCCCGTTCGGTATCCGCCTCATGCCGCTGGCGCACTCGATCCTCGAGATGAGCGCGGCGGTGATCGACACGCCTTATGGCCGGGTATTCCACACCGGCGACTGGAAACTCGACGCCGATCCGGTCCTCGGCACCCCGTCGAGCGCCGCGGCGCTGACCGCGATCGGCGACGAGGGGGTCGATTTTCTGATCGGCGATTCGACCAACGCCTTCAATCCCGAGGCGTCGGGAAGCGAGGGCGATCTGTATGACGGGCTGCTGACCGCGGTCGGCAACGCCAAAGGC
>JAHCKJ010000248.1 GCA_026125835.1 Sphingopyxis sp. | reverse complement strand
CCGAAGGGGTAACTCCGTCATTTGATGGAGGAAAACTCTCAGGTTCCCGTGACAGAGGGGGCATGGCGACAGGCACGGCACCCCGCCGCGCATCCGCCGTGCAACCGCGGGAGACTGACATGAGCGAAACCGAACAGACGGACGACGAAGGCGCGGCGGAAACCCAGGCGCTGCCGCTCGACGCGTGGCACCGCGCCAAGGGCGGGCGGATGGTCGAATTCGCCGGTTACTGGATGGCGATCCAGTATGAAGGCATCATGGCCGAACATCTGTGGGTGCGCGAAAAAGCGGGGCTGTTCGACGTCAGCCACATGGGGCAATTGCTGATTTCGGGCGACAAGGTCGCCGAAGCGCTGGAAACGCTGGTTCCCGGCGATATTTCGGCGCTGAAGCCCGGTCGGATGCGCTATTCGCTGCTGCTGGCCGAGGACGGCGGCATTCTCGACGACCTGATGATCACCAACGAGGGTGACCAGTTCGGTATCGTCGTCAACGGCGCGGTGAAATGGGAAGACATCGGGCATCTGCGCGAAAACCTGCCCGATGACATCACGCTCAATCACAACGAGGATTATGGTCTGCTCGCGTTGCAGGGGCCGAAGGCGGTCACCGCGCTGGCGCGGCTGGTACCCGAGGCCGCGGGCCTGGTGTTCATGCAGGCGATACCGGCGACCTGGAACGGCCACGCGATCGGGATCAGCCGGTCGGGCTATACCGGCGAGGACGGGTTCGAAATTTCGCTGCCGAACGAGGCGCTTCCCGCGTTCGCCGACACGTTGTGCGCGATGGACGAGGTCAAGCCGATCGGGCTCGGCGCGCGCGATTCGTTGCGGTTGGAGGCCGGGCTTCCGCTCTATGGCCATGATCTCGACCCGACCATCGACCCCGTCGAAGCCGATCTGGCGTTCGCGATCAGCAAGCGGCGGCGCGAGGAAGGCGGTTTCCCCGGCGCGGCGCGCATATTGGGACATCTGTCCGACGGCAGCGCGCGCAAGCGCGTCGGCCTGCTGGTCGACGGCAAGCTGCCGGTGCGCGAGGGTGCCAAATTGTTCGACGGCAACACCGAAATCGGCGTCGTGACGTCGGGCGGCTTTGCCCCCAGCGTCGGCGCGCCGATCGCCATGGGCTATGTCCCGACGGGGCTGGCCGAGCCCGGCACCGCGATCGCCGCCGAGGTGCGCGGCAAGCGCGTCGCCTGCACCGTCACCGCCATGCCATTCATTCCGCACCGCTATGTGCGCAAACAGGGAGCCTGATCGATGCCGCGTTATTACACCGAAGAACATGAATGGATCGACGTCGACGGCGATGTTGCGACGGTCGGCATCACCGACTTTGCGCAGGGCCAATTGGGCGATATCGTGTTCGTCGAGGTTCCCGACACCGGCGCCGAACTGACCCAGGGCGGCGATGCCGCGGTGGTCGAATCGGTGAAAGCGGCGAGCGACGTCTATGCCCCCGTCGATGGCACGGTGACCCAAGGCAACAGCCAGCTCGCGGAAGATCCCGCGCTCGTCAATTCGGACCCCGAAGGCGAAGGCTGGTTCTTTCGCATGACGCTGGGTGACAAGAGCCAGCTCGATGCCTTGATGGACGCAAAGGCGTACAAGGCGTTCTGCGACGCCCTTTAAGCCGATCGACCCTTCCCGACGGGAAGGGGGAGGGATGCGATGACCGACCCCGCGTTCGCCAATTGCCGCCTGATGGTGGCGACGCCGATCTACGAAGGCGCGCAGGGCACTTATGTCCGCGCGGCGCTGGCGCTTGCGCTGCGCGCGCAAGCGGCGGGCATTTCGGTGCGGTTCGAGTTCATCCTGTACCAGCCGTCGATCACCCGCGCGCGCAACATGCTGGCGGCGATGTTCCTCGCCAGCGATTGCACGCATCTGTTGTTCGTCGATGCCGACATCGATTTTTCGGCGGACGATATTTTTGCGATGATCGGCGCGATGGCGGAGCGGCCCGAAGTCGGCGTGCTGGGTGCGGCCTATCCGCGGCGGATGACCAACTGGCGGAATGTCGCGCAGGCGGTCGAAAAAGGGTTCGGACGCGACAACCCCGCCGATCTGGCGCGGTTCGGCGGCGAATTCGCGTTGCAGTTCCTCAATCCCGACCAAAGCTTTGCGCTGACCGATCTGGTCGAACTGGTGCGGCTGGGCACGGCGTTGATGGTTGTGCGGCGCGAGGTGCTGGAAGCGATGCGGGCGTCCGCCCCGGCGTTCAGACCCGACCCGGCCGAGCGGCAGGCGCATGGTTTGGGCGAGGAGGCGCGCGCCTTTTTCTATCCGTTGATCGACCCCGGCAGCGGTGCCTTGCTGTCCGACGATTATGCCTTTTGCCAGCGGGTGCGCGACGCGGGGTTTCGCATCTGGCTGGCGCCGTGGGTGCGCACCACGCACAGCGGCCCTGCGGTGTTTCACGGGTCACTGGCCGACGTCGCGCAGCTTCAGGCTGCAAAACCACATATTTCTGCGGAGTAGTTCATGCGTTACCTGCCTCTCACCTCCGACGACCGCGCCGCGATGCTCGCGGCGGTCGGTGCGGCGTCGATCGACGATCTGTTTGTCGATGTTCCTGCCGAGGCGCGGCTCGACGGTCCGATCGCGGGCCTGCCGCTGCGCGCCAGCGAGCTGGCGGTCGAACGCCATATGGCGGCGCTGGCGCGGCAGAACCGCGCCGCGGGCGACGGCCCCTTTTTCCTGGGTGGCGGCGCCTATCGCCACCATGTCCCCGCCAGCGTCGATCACCTGATCCAGCGCGGCGAGTTCCTGACCGCCTATACCCCCTATCAGCCCGAAATCGCGCAGGGCACGCTGCAGATGCTGTTCGAGTTCCAGTCGCAGGTCGCGCGGCTGTTCGGCACCGACGTTGCCAATGCGTCGATGTACGACGGTTCGACCGCCTGCTGGGAAGCGATCGTCATGGCGCGGCGGATCACCAAGCGCGGCAAGGCGCTACTGTCGACGGGCCTCCATCCCCATTATCGCAGCGTCGCGCGCACGATGGCCAAATATACCGGCGATGTGCTCGTCGAGGGCGACCCGGCGCTGGAGGCGGGGACCGACTGGGCGGCGCTCGCGGCGAGCATCGACAAGGACACAAGCTGCGTCGTTGTCCAATACCCCGACATCCTTGGCCGGATCGACGACATGACGGCGCTGGCCGCGGCGTGTCGGGCCGCGGGCGCGTTGCTTATCGCGGTGGTCACCGAACCCGTCGCGCTCGGGCTGGTCAAGGCGCCCGGCGAGATGGGCGCCGACATCGTGGTGGGCGAAGGGCAGGCGATCGGCGTCGGTTTGCAGTTCGGCGGGCCTTATGTCGGCCTGTTCGCCTGCAAGTCGAAATATGTCCGCCAGATGCCGGGGCGCCTGTGCGGCGAAACGGTCGATGCCAAGGGCAAGCGGGGGTTCGTGCTGACGCTTTCGACGC
>JAHCKJ010000247.1 GCA_026125835.1 Sphingopyxis sp. | reverse complement strand
GGCTCTTTTTCGCCAGGCGCACGCTGCGCGGGTTGTCGGCGTCTAGGTCGCGCAGCCGCAAGATGTCACGCGCCGCCTCTTCGGGATTGTAAAGGTTGCGATAATTGGGCGGGAACATCGGAGAGAAACGGGCGGCGAGCGCCGCCGCGCGGCCCGGATCGCTGCGCTTGGCCAGCGCCGCCTCGACTTCGGGTTGCCAACCGCGCACCATCTGTTCGAGCTGGGCGTTGAGCGCCTCGGTATCGGGAACCACCCCGCCGCTGCGCAGGTCGAGCGTGTAACGCAGCAGCGCCGCGCCGCCATCCTCGAGCACCATCGTCCAGCCGATGACCCCCGCCCTGGCTTCGCGCACCAGCATCGCCTCGACCGCGATACGGCGACCCGTCGACACCTCGTCGCGCGGCAGCCAGACGAAAGCGAACAGATGGCGGCCGAGCGCACTGCGCACCGTCACGATTTTGGGTCGCGGCCGGTCGGTGATCGACATCGAGGTCAGCACCAGCTCTTCGAGCGACGTGCCGTCGAACGCAATCAACAGATCGTGCGGCAGCGCGGTGAGCGCATGGGCCAGCGCCTTGCCGGCATGCCCGGTCGGATCGAAGCCGAATTTCGCCATCAACGTGTCGAGCTGGGCGCGCAGCACCGGCACCTTGGCGGGCGGGGTCGACAGCGCCGCGCTGGTCCACAGCCCGGCGTGGATCGACAGGCGGTCGACTTTTTTGCCCTTGAGTTCGGGCACGATCACCAGGTCGAGCAGGACACGGCGATGCACCGCCGACAAGCGGTTCGACTTGATGAGCAGCGGCGCGCGGCCGCCGGCATCGAACCACGCAAAGGCAGCATCGAGCGCCGCCGGAGATAGCAGCTGGCTGTCGCTGCTTTCACTGACCCCCAGCGGATCGTGGAGCTTGCCGTCGCGCGAGCGCCATTCATGGCCGAGTTGGGTCATCGCGCCGCCTTCGAACCAGCGCAGCAATTCGGCGCCCTCGCCTTCGACCCGCATCGCGGCATCGGCCAGCATCGCCGCGCGCATCGCGCGCCAGTCGCGCACCGCCGCGCGCACATCGCCGAGCGCCGCCTCCAGCGCGTCGAGCAGACGGCGCCGCGCCCGCGCGTCGCCGCGTTCGATCTCCATATAGATTACCGACTCGCGGTCGGGGCCGCTGCCCGCATCGGTCAGATGTCCCTTGCCGTCGCGCGTTACGGCCACGACCGGGTGCAGGATGCGGTGCACCGCCAACCCTTGGGCCGTAACCACTTGCGACGTCGAATCGACCAGAAACGGCATATCGTCGTTGACGATGACCAGCCGCATGCGGCGATCGGTGCCGTCGGCGGCCATCGGTTCGAGCAGCAGCGAGGGAACTCCGGCCTTCCGGTCGAGCGAGGCGCGGCCAACGAACTGGCTGGCCTCGGCCAGCGCCGCCTTGTCCATGTCGTCACCTTCGCCCGGCAGCGCGCTGCCCTGCAGGGCGGCATGATAGGCGGCGGCGATTTTGGCGGGGATTTTTGCGGTGGTGGCGGTCGGCGTGTCCGTTTCCGGCGTGTCGGACGAATTCTGAGGCATAAGGTGCAGCATCCCGAACGAAAGTGGGGATCCCTGCCGACGATCGGCGGGGGTCCGTTCGCTCCCGCTCCTATGCGCCTCTGCCGCGCGCGGCTCAACCCTCGTTCGCGCGCCCGCGTATATTTATTTCAAATTCGGGTTTGTCTGTTGCGCGGGCCCGCTCAGCCGCCGGTAATCGGCACCGCCCTGTGCGCCAGCTTGGCGACCAGCACCGGATCGTCGGCTGCTTTTGCGACGATGCCGATGTGACCGCCGGGCATCGTCCGCGCGATCAACACCACGAACTCGGCATCGCCCGCATCATGTTCCAGGATGATCGCCGGATGGGCGCTACGCAGCGCGGCGAGCTTTTCGTCGCCGCGATCCGCCGCCGCCCCATCAGGCTTGCGGCGCGCGCGCGCATCCCTGACCAGCCCCTTCAACCCGCCCGGATAGCGGTCGAGATAAGCGGCAAGTTCGCCCTGGCCGACGCCCTGTTCGCGGGCATGGCCCAGCACGCAGGCATATTCGGCAAGTCGCGTCTTGTCGTACGCCGCGCCGAACACCAGCTTCACCACCGGCGTCATCGGTGCCCGCGGCTGCGCCTTCAGCCCCGCGTCGTCAAGCAGCGCGGCAAAGGCTTCGGGTTGCTGTTCGGCCGCCAGCGCAAAATCCCACGCCTTGGCGACCGCCTGATACAGCGCGCCGCGGCTCCGGCTGTCGGCGGCGACCGCGCGGGCGGCGGTTTCGCGCGCCAGCGCCAGCCAGTCGGCGAGTTCGGCATCGGCATCCGGGTCGGCGGCAGGCGCATCGTCGGTTTCGTCCGCGGCAACGATCGACACGTCGGCGCCATCGATCAGCGCGGCAAAGCCGGGGGCCGCATCATCGACACCATCATCGTCCAGATGTTCGCTGTCGGGGCCGTCAGCCCATACGGGCACCGGCGCGGTCAACGGCGCGGCGCTGCGCAGCGCCTGCTCGACCGACAATTGCAGTTCGGCCTCCTGGTCGGCAGGCGCCGCTTCCTTCCAGTTAATGACGCCCATGATGAAATCGATCGTGTCGTCGTCGGACGAAAAGGGCAGCAGGATCCCGCGATACATGATCGTCAGCCCGCGGTCGTTGACGAACTCGGCCTCGAAGCCGATCGGCGCGCGGTTGGCGATGATCTGAAGATAATGGTCGGTCAGCCGCGACAGCAGCGACCGGCCGGGGATCTGGCTGATATAATGGACGTCTTCGCCGATCTGCGACTCGTCGCGCAGCCGATCGCCCAGAAAGGCGATGCCGGGATTTTCGACGCCCGCGGTGAAGTCGAGCAGCACCGAATGCGCGCCGAAATCGGCGCCTTCCAGATCAAGATCCTCGACCGAGGGATAGGCGCGGTCCGCCAGCAATGACGCCCAGTAATTATAGGCGCGGACCTGCATGCGCCGTTCGTCGACGCCGACCGACGCGGGCGCGTCGATCGCCGCATCGTCCTGATCGTGGCTGCCTGCCAACAGGCCGCGCATGCTGTCCATCATCTATCCCCAGCCGAAACCATCGGCGGGTTTTATGCACCGGAACTGGTAAAAGCGGCGTAAACGATCGCCGGACGCCTGGCGCGAACGTCCCGGCTGGCGCTGGCCACGGCCCCTGCGTCAAAAAAGTTTCGGCCGCCCGGCTATTCATCGCCCGGCGGCCGATCGGGGGGAGAGCCCGTTTATGTACTAATTGGTATAGTAATCTGCCCTCGGTGCGTCAAGCACATATTATACCGATCGGTACAATTTTTTCAGCGGCCGGGCCACAGCTTCAGGCTGGTTTCGACCAGCCGCTCGAGCTCGGCGCGCGTGGCCCCGGCACCGGCCTGGACCGCCATGCCCTGGTTCACCGCGATCAG
>JAHCKJ010000246.1 GCA_026125835.1 Sphingopyxis sp. | reverse complement strand
GACGGTGGTGTTCAGCTGGATCGAATGGCCGAGCAAGGAAGCGCGCGTCGCAGGCTGGGAAAAGGTCATGGCCGACGAGCGGATGCAGCCCGACGGCACCGAAGTGCCGTTCGACGGCAAGCGCATGATCTATGGCGGTTTTGTGCCGATCATCGAGGCGTAGCCCGGTCGCCCCCCACATGCCGCGACGGCGGGGCAGCGGCAGCACAGCGGAGAGGTTGGCCGGAAGGATAAGCAGATGACCAACAAGCGGGAAAAGACGAGCCGGGTCGCATCGTGCCAATGCGGGGCGGTGACGCTGGAACTGATCGGAAAACCGATCGTTGCCGCAACTTGCTATTGCCATAGCTGCCAGGCGGCCGGGCGAGCGTTTGATGCGCTTCCCGGTGCGCCGGGGACGCTGGGCGGGGATGGCGGAACGCCCTATGTGCTGGTCCGCAAGGACCGGCTGGCATGGCTGTCGGGCACCGACCGGCTCGACGAACATCGGCTGAAACCCGATTCGTCGACACGGCGGTTCGTCGCGCGTTGCTGCAATTCACCGGTCGCGCTGGAGTTCACCAAGGGGCATTGGCTTAGCGTCTATGCGGCGCGCCTCCCCGAAGACGAGCGGCCGACGGCCGAGATGCGGACGATCGTGGGCGACCGGCCCGAGGGCGTCGAGCTGGCCGACGACATCCCCAATTATGCGACGCCGTCGGGCAAGTTCATGTGGCGGTTGCTGAAGGCGTGGGCCGCGATGGGCTTTCGCGCCCCGCCGATCGAAGCGACGAAAGGATATGGGCGATGAGCAAAGCTGCCGACCGGATCGAAATGCTGAACATAAACAGCCCGGGCCATGTCGTGCGCGTCGAACGCGCCAAATATGACGCGATGCGCCAGGCGATGCTGGCGGTGGTGCCCGCCGAGGCGCCGGGGCTGACCGCGGCCGAGATCAAGGCACGGCTGCTGCCGCTTTTGCCCGAGGCGCTGTTCCCCGGCGGAGCCAAGGCAGGCTGGTGGCAAAAGGGCGTCCAGCTCGATCTGGAGGCGCGCGGGCAGATGGCGCGCGCCGCCACCAAGCCACTGCGCTTTTATCGCCCCTGATCGCGGCCGTTCGCACCCGTTTTTTGCAAGGAGCAACACCATGACCAATCCTACGGGCGGCTTTATCTGGTACGAACTGATGACGAGCGACCCCGACGCCGCGGCATCCTTTTACGGCGCGGTCGTCGGCTGGACGATTGCGGCGCACGGCGATCCCGATGCCCCCGGCGGCGTCGATTACCGGATGATCGTCCGCACCGACGGCGGCCATGCCGGCGGCATGCTGACGCTGACCGCCGACATGATCGCGGGCGGCGCGCGGCCCGGCTGGCTCGGTTATCTGTACGCCCCCGACGTCGATGCGGCGGTCGCGGCGATCACCGCCGACGGCGGCATGGTGCATATGGCGGCGCACGACCTGCCGGTCGGGCGCATGGCGATGGTCGCCGATCCGCAGGGCGCGCCCTTTTACATCATGAACCCGATCCCGCCCGCGGGCGCACCCGACAAGGTCGCCGAGGCATTCTCGGTAACCGAAGCGCAGCATGTCCGCTGGAACGAACTGGCGACGAGCGATCCCGACGCCGCGATCCGATTTTACACCAAGCATTTCGGTTGGGGCCAGGAAGGCGCGCTGGATATGGGCGCGCTCGGCCAATATCGCTTCCTTCAGCACGACGGCGAGATGATCGGCGCGGTGATGCCGCTGATGGAAGGCTATCCGGCGCCGACATGGAATTTTTACATCGGGGTCGACGACATCGACCGCGCCCGTGACGCGGTGGTCGCCAATGGCGGTACGGTTACCAGTGAGCCGATGGAAATCCCCGGCGACGATGCGGGCCACGCGATGAATGCGATCGACCCGCAGGGCGCCGCGGTCGGCTTTGTCGGCCCGCGCAAATCCTGAATACCCAAAAATCCCCCCAAGAAAGAAGGAGAAACACGATGACCAAGACCCCCCTGACCCTGTGCCTGTGGTACGAAGGCGACGCCGAAGAGGCGGCGAATTTCTATGCCAACACCTTTGCCGACAGCCAGGTCGGCGCCGTCCACCGCGCGCCGGCCGATTCACCCGGCGGCAAGGCGGGCGATGTGCTGACGGTCGAGTTCACCCTGCTCGGCACCCCGTGCCTGGGGCTCAACGGCCCGCCGATCTTCAAGCATAGCGAGGCCTTTTCCTTCATCGTCCACACCGACACGCAGGAAGAAACCGACCGTTTGTGGGACGCGATCACCGGCAACGGCGGCCAGGAAAGCGTCTGCGGCTGGTGCAAGGACAAATGGGGCGTCAGCTGGCAGATCACCCCGCGTGTCCTGCTCGCAGCGACGACGGGCAGCGACAAGGCGGCCGCCAAGCGTGCGTTCGACGCGATGATGACGATGAAAAAGATCGACATCGCGGCGATCGAGGCCGCGGTGCGGGGCTGATCCATTGCTCCGGCGTCGGCCAGGCCGTCCCGCAACGGGGTTAACGGCACGCTGACGCTGGCGCTTTGCGATTTGGTCATCGCGCGTGCGCGAGGGCGGGGGCATGGTTTTGCCGACCGCCCTTGTCCGGACGCTGGTCGCCGCCGCCTTTGCGGCGGTGCTGGCATTCGCGCCCGCGGCCGCGCAGCAACTCGTCACGGTCACCACCACGACGGTGACCTGGAGTTATGACGACGCCCCCGGCGACGACGCGGACGCCGGTGATTTCGACGTGGACGCCGCGCTGCTTGACGACGAGGGGTTGGCCGACGAAGCCGATTTTGCCCCGGCGCGCCGCTATGCGCCATCGGCGACGCTCGCGGCGCCGGGCCGCGCCAAGGCGCACTATGGTCCTTTTGCGGTGATCGATGCCACCACGGCGCGGATGGCGGGCGATGTCACCGCGGCGACGCCGCGGCAATTCGCGGCGATGCTCGCCGCCTTTCCCGGGATCAAGCGACTCGAGATGGTCGACTGCCCCGGCAGTATCGACGAGGAAGCGAATCTGGTCCTGGCGCGCGCGATCCGTCGCGCGGGGCTGGAAACCATCGTGCCGAGCGGCGGTTCGGTGCGGTCGGGCGCGGTCGAGCTGTGGCTTGCCGGTGTCACCCGCCGCGCCGCACCCGACGCCGAATTCGGGGTGCATAGCTGGGCCGACGAATATGGCCGCGAGGCGAAGGATTATCCCCCCAACGATCCGGTCCACGCCGAATATCTGGGGCTGTACCGCGAGCTCGGCATGGACGACGCGCGGGCGCGCGCCTTTTATGCGCTGACCAACAGCACGCCGTTCGACGAGGTGCGTTACCTGACCCGCGACGACATGGCGCGATTCGTGGCGCTGAACTGAACCCCCTTGGTTCGTCATGCTGAACTTGTTTCAGCATCCACGGCCCGTGCTCCAATTCTACGCAGCGCCGAAGGAGACGGCAGGCCAAGGACCCT
>JAHCKJ010000245.1 GCA_026125835.1 Sphingopyxis sp. | reverse complement strand
CCGGTCGCGAGCGCGTTGGCGAGCAGTGCGACCCCGACATTGCCGCCCGACAGCGTTTCGGCCATGATCCCCGACCCGACGACGGTCGCGAACAGGAAAAAACTGCCGATCGCCTCGGCGGCGAGCGCGCGCTTCACGCCGCGCCCGCCATCGCGCCGATGCTGTTCAGCGCCTCGCGCCGCTCGGCTGCGGACATGGTTTCGAGCGGCAGCGCCAGCATCGCGCGCACCCGCATGTCGAGCAGGCGCCAGGTTTCGGCAAAGGCGGCATCGACCGCCGCCGCGTCGCCCGCGACATCGGCTGGATCGGCCAAACCCCAATGCGCACGCACCGGCGCACCGATGAACAGGGGGCAGGCCTCGCCCGCCGCATTGCCGCACACGGTGATCGCGATGTCGATGCGCGGCGCGCCGGGAACGGCAAATTCGTCCCAGCTTTTCGAGCGGAAGGCGGTAACGTCATAGCCCTCGCTCGCCAGCAGCCGCAGCGCGCCGGGGTGCGGCACGCCCTTCGGCCGGCTGCCCGCGCTATACGCGCACACGCGGCCCGCGCCCTTGCGCGCGATCAGCGCCTCGCCCAATATGCTGCGCGCCGAATTGCCCGTGCACAGCACCAATATGTTCACCCCCCCGGTTGCGATCATGTCAGCAGCAGCCGACCTTGACCGGTGTCGCCTGCGGCATGGTTGGCACACAGCACGCGCCCTCGGCGGCACCCGCCGACGCCAGCGGCGCGAAGTCCGGGCTGTCGCCGTACACCGTCGATTCGCCGTTGGTCAGAAAGGCTTCCCACACCACCCCGTCGGGATCGGCAATCCAGCTTTTTTCGGATTTGGCGTAGCAACAGGTCGTCGCGCCCTCCTCCAGCACCGGCGCCCCGGCGTTTTTCAGGCGGCCGTACACCGCCGCGAGTTCGGCTTCATCCTCGACCTGCAACCCGACATGCTCGATGCCCTTCGCCGCACCGTCGCGCACCGAGATTGCAAAATTGATCCGCGGATCGTCGAGCATCCACTTGGCATAATCGGGCTTGGTCACGCTGGGCGCGGCGCCGAACAGCCCCGAATAAAAGGCGATCGACTTGTCGAGATCGCTCACCCCGACATGCATATGAAACCGGCTCATGCGGCAGTCCTTTCCGTTTTGTCCTTGGTGTCACAGGGAGCGGCAGGTGCACACACCGCGCCACCGCAACAATTTTCCATCAGAAAGCCGAGCAGCGCGGTCATCGCGCCATAGTCGGCAGAATAGATCAGCGACCGCCCGTCGCGGCGCTGCGCGATCAACCCGGCGTTGGTCAGCTGCGCGAGGTGAAAGCTCAGCGACGATGCCGGAACCCCGAGCGCCTCGGCGATCGCCCCGGCGGCCAGCCCGTCGGGCCCGGCCTGCACCAGCAGCCGGAACAGCGCCAGCCGATGCTCCTGCGCCAACGCGCCGAGTGCGCGAACGACATTGTCCGATTCCATCGCGGCCTCCATGATTCGATAATCATCGAAATATGGAAATCAGGAGAGCGCGTCAACAGATATTTCGATAAAATTCGAAATGAATTTGCACCTAGTCATTGCGAGCGAACAATCGGGCCGGTCCTAAACCGTCCCCTCTTCCCTCTCCGCCTGTTGCCGCGCCCACATGTCGGCGTAGAGCCCGCGCATCGCCAGCAGCTGGTCGTGCGTCCCTGTTTCCGCCACGCGCCCCTTGTCGAGCACGATGATCCGGTCGGCGCCGGTCACCGTGGACAGACGGTGCGCGATCACCAAAGTCGTGCGGCGTTCGGCGATGCGCTCCAGCGTATCCTGGATCGCCGCCTCGGTGCGGCTGTCGAGCGCGCTCGTCGCCTCGTCCAAGATCAGAACCGGCGGGTTCTTGAGCAAGGTCCGCGCGATCGCGACGCGCTGCTTCTCGCCGCCCGACAGCTTCAGCCCGCGCTCGCCGACCTCGGTGTCATAACCCTGTGGCAGCAGCGCGACAAAACCGTCGATCGCCGCGCCTTCGGCCGCCGCCGCAATCTCGTCGGCGCCTGCGCCTTCGCGGCCATAGGCGATATTATAACCGATGCTGTCGTTGAACAGCACCGTGTCCTGCGGGACGATGCCGATCGCGCCGCGCAGACTGGCCTGCGTCACCGCGGCAATATCCTGATCGTCGATCGTGATCCGCCCGCCCTGCGGGTCGTAGAAGCGGAACAGCAGCCGCGCGATTGTCGATTTGCCCGCGCCCGACGGCCCGACGATCGCCAGCGTCTCGCCCGCGCCGACGGCAAAGCTGACCCCGTTCAGGATCGTGCGGTCGGGCTCGTAACCGAAAACGACATTGTCGAACGCCACAGCGCCGCCGTTCACCAACAGCGGCGCGGCGCCCGGTGCGTCCGAAATCTCGGGCGGGGTGTCGATCAGGCGGAACATCGCCTCCATGTCGATCAACCCCTGGCGGATCACGCGATAGACCATGCCGAGCATGTCGAGCGGGCGGAACAGCTGCGCCAGCAACGTGTTTACCAGTACCACGTCGCCGACCTTATACTCGCCGGTCGACCAGCCCCACACGGTATACGCCATCGCCCCCGCCAGCGCGGCGTTGGTAATCAGGCTCTGCCCGATGTTCAGCCACGCCAGGCTGTTCTCGCTTTTGACCGCGGCGCGCGCATATTGGTCGGCAACGTCGCGATAGCGCGCTTCCTCGCGCGCCTCGGCGCCAAAATATTTGACCGTCTCGTAATTCAAGAGGCTGTCGACGCTGCGCCCGATCGTCAGCGTGTCGAGGTCGTTCATCCGCGTGCGCAGCGCGTTGCGCCAGTCGGTCACCTTCCGCGTGAAAATGATATAGACGATCACCATCAGCGCGGTCGCGCTGGCGAGGCCAAAGCTGAACTTGGTCCAGAAGATGATCAGCACGGCGGCGAGCTCGATCACCGTCGGCGCGATGTTGAACAGCAGGAAATAGAGCATCGTGTCGATGCTCTTGGTCCCGCGCTCGATCACCTTGGTGACCTCGCCGGTCCGCCGCGCGAGGTGAAAGCGCAGGCTCAGCGCGTGGAGGTGGCTGAAGGTCGCGATCGCCAGCTCGCGCGTCGCATCCTGCCCGACCCGCTCGAACACGACATTGCGGAGGTTATCGAACAGCACCCCGGCAAAACGCGCGCCGGCATAAGCGAGCACCAGCCCGATCGCGAGCGCAACGCCCTCCTCCATCCCCGGCACCATCGCGTCGATCGCGGCGCCATAAAGGAAACCCATCGACAACTGGACACCCTTCGACGCCAGGACGATCAGCCCGGCCCCGACAATGCGAACCTTGTGCCCGCGGTGTCCGGCCGGCCACAGATAGGGCAGGAAACGCTTCAGCGTATCGAGAACGGGGGGTTCCTTGGCCGCGTCGGCGGAAGTGGCGGTATCAGGCGGCATGCGCCCCCCATGTAGGGGGGCGGGGCCGGAACGCCAAGCGGGCATGATGGCGACGGGCCGGGT
>JAHCKJ010000244.1 GCA_026125835.1 Sphingopyxis sp. | reverse complement strand
AGCGCGGCCACGACGCCGGCGTGGACCGGCGGGCTGCGCGTCGCGGTGCGGGCCATCGTCGACTATGCCCTGCCGCCGCGTTGCCCGGGCTGCGGAGCGATCGTCGGCGAGGACCGGCAATTCTGCCTGCCATGCTGGGCCTCGCTCGATTTTCTCGACGGCCCGTGCTGCATGTCTTGCTCCATACCATTGCCCAATGCGCTGCCCGCGGCGCCGATCGCATGCGGCGCCTGCCTGGCAAAGCCGCCGCCGTTCGAGGGCGCTCCCGCTGCCGTCGCCTATGGGCCGGTTGCGCGTACCGTGGCGTTGCGGCTGAAATACGGGCGGCGGACCGGTCAGGCGCGGTTGATGGCGCAACTGATGACGCGCCCGCTGATGACGCTTGGCGACACGCAGCAGATGCTGCTGATTCCGATACCGCTGCATCGCTGGCGGCTGTGGTCGCGCGGCTTCAACCAGGCGGCGCTGATGGCCGATGCGTTGAGCCGGGCTACCTCGGTGCCGCACGACCACCACCTGTTGCTGCGCGTGAAATCGACCGCATCGCTGCGCGGCAAGAAACGGCGCGAGCGCGAAAAGGAAGTGTCGGGCGCCTTTGCGCTGGCCGCCGACGCCAAGGCGCGCGCCGCCGGACGCCATCTGGTGCTGATCGACGATGTCCACGCCAGCGGCGCCACCTTGCGTGCTGCGGCAAAGATGTTGCAGCGCAGCGGGGCGAGCCGGGTTTCGGCGCTCACCTGGGCGCGGGTGGTTCCCGATGCCCTGATGACGGGCAACAAATTTGACTTTGCTTCGTTGGATTCCGATATGTCGGACCAGATGATGACAGGATCGCCGCATGGCCAAAGTTGAAATCTTCACGAAGTTCCTTTGCCCCTATTGCTCGCGCGCGAAGGCGCTGCTCGAGCGCAAGGGCGTCGCCTTTCAGGAAATCGACGTGACGATGGACCGTGCGGGGTTCGACGCGATGGTCGAGCGCGCGGGTGGCGGACGCACGGTGCCCCAGATTTTTATCGACGGAAAGCATATCGGCGGCAGCGACGACATGGCGGCGCTCGACGCGCGCGGCGGCCTTGATCCCTTGCTTGGCCTTGGCTGACCGGTACCGCAGCCGATGATCGTATTCGACCTTTGCTGCGCGATCGGCGGCCACCGGTTCGAGACGTGGTTCGCGAGCAGCGAAAGCTTTGCCGACCAACAGGGGCGCGGGCTGATCGCCTGTCCGGTCTGCGGAGACAGTGACGTCAAAAAGGCGGTCATGGCGCCGCGCGTCGGGGCAAAATCAAACCAGATCGCCGCCGCTGAACCCGCCGGACCCGTGCACACGGTTGCGCCGACGGATATGTCGCCCGACCTGATCCGCCGGGTGGTTGCGGAAATTGCCGCGAAGCAGGCAGAAATGCTGCCGCAGTCGCGCTGGGTTGGACGTGACTTCGCCGACGCGGCGCGCGCGATGCACGAGGGACGCGCGCCGGAGGATCTGATCCACGGTCAGGCGTCGCCGCAAGAGGCGCAGGCGCTGCGCGACGACGGCATCGCCGCCATGCCGCTGCTGGTGCCGATCGCGCCGCCCGACGCGGTAAATTGACGACCCGCGATTGACGCTCTGCGCCCGGCGCCGCTACACGAACCGCGGCGCACCCGTAGCTCAGCAGGATAGAGCATCAGATTCCTAATCTGGGGGTCACTGGTTCGAATCCAGTCGGGTGCACCACATCCTTGTCGAACGGGGTCGTGGTGATCGGCCCCCGCAACCGGCATCGTCGATTTGTCCCATGGCCTCGACCCCGCATCCTGTTACGCTCGCCAGTGGACGTCGCCGCGCGCAAGCCGCATGGTACGGGCGGGAGACACAATATGGTTATGCTTGATCTGCCGCTGAGCGCCGAACAGCAGATGCTGCGCGATAGTGTGCAGCGCTTTCTGGCCGGAAACGCACGGCCTGGCTGGCGTGACCTGGTGGATTCGTTGGGGCTGGCGGGGGTAGCCTTGCCAGAACGGCACGGCGGTTTCGGCGGCGGGGCCATCGACATTGCGGTGGTCATGACCGAGCTGGGACCGGCGCTGGCGGGCGCCGACTGGCTTTCCCATACCGTCGCTTGTCTGCTGATTGCGCGGGTGGCGCCCGATCATTCCGTCCTGACCGGTCTCGCGAAGGGCGATCGGCGGGCAGCGCTGGTCTGCGCGGCGTCAAGTGCGGAGATGCCCGTTATCGATGCGGACGGGGCGGTGCGCGGCGCCGCGACACTGGTGGCGGGCGCCGCCGAGGCCGATGTGTTTGTGCTCGCCGGTGGTGACGCGGTGCTGGTCGTCGGCGTCGGCGGCGACAAGGTCGAACAACGCCACCGCATCATGCACGACGGCAGCGTGACCGCCGACCTCAGCTTTACGGCGAAGGCGGACGAAGCAGATTTGTTGGCAACAGGCACCGAAGCGCGCGCACTGACCGAATGGGTCAATGATGCGATCCTCGTTGGCCGCTGCGCGGAGGCGGTAGGACTGATCCGCTGCTTGATCGCTGCGAGTGTCGAGTATCTGGGGCAGCGCAAACAATTCGGGCGCGCGATCGGCAGTTTTCAGGCGCTCCGCCACCGTTCTGCCGACATGCAACTGGCGGCGATGAAGGCGGCCGCGCTGACCGAAGCGGCGGTATTGGCGGTCGATCAAGACCGCGCTGACCGCCCCGCTACGGTGAGCGCCGCCTGCGTCGAGGTTGCCGACGCGGTGCGCCTCGTCGGCGAAGGCGCGGTGCAGATCCACGGCGCGATGGGGTTGAGCGAGGAACTCGGCCTCGGCCGCCATTTCAAGCGCGCGCTGGCTATCGCGGCGGCCATGGGCCCCCGCGCCGACCATCTGGCGCGCTTTGCCGAGGCGGCGGCCTAGCCCAGCATTAGCCGCGCGATGAGGTCGCGCTGGATTTCGTTCGACCCCGCATAGATGCTCGCCGCGCGGTCGTTGAGGTAGCGCGGGACCGCGACCGCCAGGTCGGCGGATGTCTGGCCGTCGGCGTCGGCCCACGCTGCATAGCCAGCCGCTTCGCACGCCAGCGAATCGATCCGTTGCGCGCTTTCGGTGCCGAGGATCTTGAGCGCCGAGGCGTAGAGTGCGGGGCTGCCGCCGACGCCGCGCATCGCTTTCAGCTCGAGCGCCTGCAACGCCTGCAAGGCGATGGCCTCGCGATCGACCTGCGCGCGCAGCACGGGATCGGCGATCGATTGCGCGCGCAATCGGGTCAGGCGGGCCATCAGCCCGGGGGCATATTTGCCGCCGCGTTCAAACGTCAACAGGTGCTTGGCGACCGACCAGCCTTCATTCTCTGCCCCGAGCCGGTTCGCCTGCGGCACCCGGACATCGTCGAAGAAAACCTGGTTGAACTCATGGTCGCCCGCCAGCGTGCGGATCGGTTCGACGGTAATCCCCGGGGTCGCCATGTCGAGCAGCAGGAAGCTGATCCCCGCCTGCGGCTTGCCCTCGCTCGCCGTGCGGACGAGCGCGAACATGCGG
>JAHCKJ010000243.1 GCA_026125835.1 Sphingopyxis sp. | reverse complement strand
CGCGCGGTGCCTGGCAAGAAAGCGTTTCTGGGCACGGAACACCGCGGGATGCACGATCGCCTCGAGCGCGGCGAGTTCGTGGGTGTTGCCGAGCACCAGCGCACCCAGCTTTTGCCGGTCGACGCCCTCGGGGCCGGTCGTTCCGGGAAAACGCGCCTCGATCGCGGCGACCAGTGCGCCGCCCGGTCCCTGCAGCCGATGCACCACGGCATCGGCGTCGAACACCGGCACACCCTCGGCCCGGAACATCGCCGCCGCGGTCGATTTGCCCATGCCGATCGAACCGGTCAGGCCAAGCAGGAAGGGACGGCGGAGCGGCAGGTGGGGGCGCTTGAAATGGGTCACGCGACCAGCAGCGCCCGCAATTCGTCGTCGCGCCCCTCGGGCGGCGACGCGCCAAAGAACAGTTCGAAGGCGAGCGCCGCCTGCCCGATCAGCATGTCGAGCCCGTCGACGGTGTCGAGCCCGCGCGCCGCCGCGGCCTTGAGCAGCCCGGTCTGGAGCGGCGCATAGACAAGGTCGTAAACGATCGCGTCGTCCGGGAGCGGCGACAGGTCGAGGTCGAGCGGCGGCTGGCCGGTCATGCCAAGGCTGCTCGAATTGACGAGCAGCTGCACCGGCGGCAGCGCAGCGTCGAGCTGGACGACATCGCCCTTCAGACCGAAGGTCGCAAGCAGGCCCATCGCCTTCAACGGGCTGCGATTGAGGATGGTGACGTGGCCGACGGTCGCGCGCGCCAGCGCGAACAGCACCGCCCGCGCCGCGCCGCCCGCCCCCACCACCGCAACCGGCGCACCGTCCAGATCGAACTCGGCGAGCGGTGCGTAAAATCCCGCCGCATCGGTGTTGGTCCCGATCACCGACCCGTCGGGTTGGCGCACCACCGTGTTCATCGCGCCGATCGTGCCGCGGATATTCCCGGGATCGTCGACCAGGTCCATCACCGCGACCTTGTGCGGGATCGTGACGTTGCAACCGCGCCAGTCGGGATCCGCACGACGCTGGTCGATATAGGCGGGCAGGTCATCGGGCTTGATATGCGCGCGGCGATAGTCGCCCGCCTTGCCCAGCGCGTCGAGCCAGAATTTGTGGATCAGCGGCGATTTCGACTGCGCGATCGGATCGCCGATCACTTCGGCATAAGGGGTGCCGCTCATGATGCGGCCAATCCGGTTGTCCGCAGCCACGCCAGCAGGGGCAGCATCGGCATCCCGATGATGGTCCAGGGATCGCCCTCGACCCGTTCGAACAATTGCACGCCCGCGCCTTCGATTTCATAACAGCCGACGGTCCGGCGAATGCTGTCCCAATGCTGCGCGACATAGGCAGCGATGAAGGCGTCGGACAAGGGACGCATCCACAACCTTGCCTCGCCGATCGCGCGCCACACCGGGGCGCTGTCGCGCGCCGCGACCACGGCGCTGAACAGGCGGTGGCGCGTCCCCGCCATGCGGCGCAGATGCTCGCAGGCTTCTTCGGCCGTCGCGGGCTTCGACAGCATCGCACCATCGTCGAGGGCGAGCGTCGAGTCGGCGCCGAGCACGGTGACGCCGGGAAGCCGCGACGAGATTTTGACCGCCTTTGCCTCGGCCAGCGCGTCGGCGATGTTGCGCGGGGTCTGGCCGGCGGCGAGCAGCGACGCGGTGAGCGCTTCTTCATCGAGATGCGCGGCGGTCGTCTCGAATTCGAGTCCCGCGGCCCGCAGCATCGCGGCGCGGCCGCTGCTTTGCGAAGCGAGCAGCAAGCTCATGCGCTCGCCCGGTCCTCGACCAGCTTGATCACCGCCGCGGCGGTTTCCTCGATCGAACGCCGCGTCACGTCGATCACCGGCCAGCCGTTATCGGCGAACATCCGCCGCGCATAGGCAAGCTCGGCCTTGACCCGCTCGTCGTCGACATAGCTCGTCTCTGGCGCCTGGTTGAGCGACAGCAGCCGGTTGCGCCGCACCTGGACCAGCCGGTCAAGCCCGGTGGTCAGCCCGATGACCATCGGGCGCTTGAGCCGGAACAGGGCATCGGGCGGTGGCGATTCGGGGACGATCGGGATGTTCGCGGTCTTGAATCCGCGGTTGGCGAGATAGATGCTCGTCGGCGTCTTCGATGTTCGCGAGACACCCGCGAGCACGATGTCGGCCTGCTCCCAATTTTCCCAGCCGATGCCATCGTCGTGCGCAACGGTGAACTGGATCGCCTCGACCCGCGCAAAATAGGCGGCGTCGAGCTGGTGCTGGCGTCCCGGCCGCGCCTTCGCTTCCTGGCCGAGCATCCGCGACAGCGCATCGGTCACCGCGTCGAGCGCGGGGACGAGCGGCAGGTTGAGCGCCCCGGCGCGGCGTTCGAGGCTGACGCGCAGGTCGCCGTTGACCAGCGTGAACAGGATCATGCCGGGACTCGCCTGCACCTCGGCCATGATCCTGTCGAGATGCGATTCCGATCGCACCATCGGCCAGAAATGGCGCACCACCTCGACATCGTCGAACTGTGCGATCGCTGCTTTGGCGATATTTTCGAGTGTCTCGCCCGTGGAGTCGGAGATAAGATGAAGGTGAAGCCGGCCCATCGCGGCACCATGGCGGGAAGGCAGAGAAAAAGGCAATCCCGGATCAGGGTCGCAGTGTCGAAAACCGACCTGTGGATAAGTTTGGGGCAAGCGCGGGGAGCAAATCGGGACAGCAAATTCATCCCCCGCGCCGACGATTCCGCCCTATCACTTGTCCACAAGGGAGGAAATCTATCCACAGGCTGTGAATATCGGGCAGAGCGCAGCACGACTCCGTGACGGGCAGCCCCGTCACCAGAGTCAAGCTGTTGGCAAAAACGGCGCCTCCGCCTAAAGCCGCGCTGTTCACCGACCAACAAACCACCACAATTTATCTATATTCTATATTGAAGAGAGAAAGAGGGGCCGCGTGAAGGCGTCACCGAAAAGCTTGCTGGCAGTGCTGCGCGGGGCGCGGCAGGACCGCCCGCCCTTGTGGCTGATGCGCCAGGCAGGACGTTATCTGCCCGAATATCGGGCGCTGCGGGAAACCAAGGGCGGTTTCCTCGAGCTCTGCTACGATCCCGAAGCCGCGGCCGAAGTGACGTTGCAGCCGATCCGGCGGTTCGGGTTCGACGGATCGATTTTATTCTCGGACATTCTGATCGTTCCGCACGCGTTGGGACAGAATCTGTGGTTCGAGGCGGGAGAGGGGCCGCGGCTCGCTCCGCCGCTCGTCGATAGCGCGCTGGCATCGCTCGAAGCGGCGCCCGGGCGGCTCGATCCGATTTATGCAACGGTGGCGCGCGTTGCGGCGTCGCTGCCCCCCGAAACGACCTTTCTGGGTTTTGCCGGCAGTCCGTGGACGGTTGCCACCTATATGGTGGCGGGGCAGGGGTCGAAGGACCAGGCCGCCGCGCGGCGGATGGCCTATGGTGATCCGGAAGCCTTCCAGGCGATCATCGATGCGATCGTCGATGTCACGGTAAATTACCTGGCGGGCCAGATCGAACATGGCGTCGACGCGGTGCAA
>JAHCKJ010000242.1 GCA_026125835.1 Sphingopyxis sp. | reverse complement strand
ACCACGCCCCCACCCCGTTTGTGTCGCGCGATGTCGCGACACGCGACGGCCTGCACATACGCGGCGTGTCTCGACTTCGCTCGACACGAACGGAATATAGAGGGCGGTTTGTTCGCTTCGGCCCGAAATCAGCTGCCCAGCCGCGGCGCCCCGCCCGCGGCGACCATCCGCTCGCCGTCGATGACGATCGGACTCGCCAGTCCGTCGACGAAAGCCCCTTCTGGTCGGAACCGCATTCCGCGCGCCGCCACCTGCGGATCGGCGAACACCGCCGCCATATCGTTGATCGGTCCCGCCGGAACCCCCTGCTCCTCCAGCGCGAGCGCCAGCGGCTGCGCGTCCCAGCCCGCGATCCGTGCCGCGAGCAGGGGGATCAGTGCACTGCGATTCGCCAGCCGCGCCGCGTTGGTCGCAAAACGCGCTTCATCGGCCCACCCCGACTCGCCCAGGATCACACATAATTTACGAAACTGGTTGTCGTTGCCGACCGCGATCACCAGCTGGCCGTCGGCGGTGGCGAACGCCTGATACGGTACGACATTGGCGTGGCCGTTGCCCATGCGGCGCGGCACGGCGCCGCTCGCCAGATAATTGGCCGCCTGGTTGGCAAGCACCCCGACCTGGCAATCGAGCAGCGCCATGTCGATATGCGCGCCCGCCCCCGTGACGTCACGCCGCCGCAACGCCGCGAGGATTGCGACGCTCGAATACATGCCGGTAAAGATGTCGGCGTAAGCGATCCCCGCCTTTTGCGGCGCGCCGTCGGGTTCGCCGGTCAGCGCCATCGCGCCGCCCATCGCCTGGATGACGAAGTCATAGCCCGCGCGGTGGGCATAGGGACCGGTCTGCCCGAATCCGGTGATCGAACAGACGATCAGCTTCGGGAAATCGGCTCGCAGCGTCGCAGGGTCGAGGCCATATTTGGCCAGCCCGCCAACCTTGTAGTTTTCGATGACGACATCGGCATCGGCGATCAAATCGCGAACCGCAGCCTGCCCGTCGGTCGTCGCAATATCGATCGCGACGCCGGACTTGCCGCGATTGGTGCTGTGATAATAAGCCGCACCCAGATTTTCGCCGTCGGCGCCCGTCACAAACGGCGGCCCCCAGCTGCGCGTGTCGTCGCCGACACCGGGCCGCTCGACCTTGACCACCTCGGCGCCGAGGTCGGCCAGCAATTGCCCGCACCACGGCCCCGCCAGCACCCGCGCCAGTTCGACGACGCGGATCCCTGCCAGCGGTTTTGCGGCGTCAGCCGCCAAAGGCGGAAATGCCGGTAATCGCGCGGCCCAGGATCAGCGCATGAACGTCGTGCGTGCCTTCATAGGTGTTCACCGTTTCCAGGTTCACCGCGTGACGGATGACATGATAGTCGGCCGAAATGCCGTTGCCGCCGTGCATGTCGCGCGCGACACGGGCGATATCGAGCGCCTTGCCGCAATTGTTGCGCTTCAGGAAGCTGATCGCATCGGGAATCAGGCGCCCTTCGTCGATCAATCGCCCGACGCGCAGCGCCGCGTGCAGCCCGAGCGTGATTTCGGTGAGCATGTTGGCGAGCTTCAACTGGACGATCTGGTTCGCCGCGAGCGGGCGCCCGAACTGCCGGCGCTCGCCGGTGTAACTGCGCGCCGCTTCGTAACAGAATTCCGCCGCGCCCATCGCGCCCCAGCCGATACCGTAGCGCGCCCGGTTGAGGCAACCGAACGGGCCTTTCAGCCCCGACACATGCGGCAACAGCGCATCCTCGCCGACCTCGACCGAATCCATGACGATCTCGCCGGTCACCGACGCGCGCAAGCTGACCTTGCCCTCGATCTTCGGCGCCGACAGGCCTTTCATGCCCTTTTCGAGAATGAAACCGCGGATCGCGCCGTCGTGCGCCTCCGACTTCGCCCACACGACGAATACGTCGGCGATCGGCGAGTTGGTGATCCACATTTTGGCACCCTTGAGCCGGTAACCGCCTGCGATCTTTTCGGCGCGCGTCCGCATTCCGCCGGGGTCGCTGCCGGCGTCGGGCTCGGTCAGCCCGAAACAGCCGACCAGTTCGCCCGAGGTCAGCCCGGGCAGATATTTGCGCTTCTGCTCCTCACTGCCATAGGCATTGATCGGGTGGATCACGAGCGAGCTTTGCACCGAACAGGCCGAGCGGTAGCCCGAATCGACGCGCTCGACCTCGCGCGCGATCAGCCCGTAGCTGACATAGTTCAGCCCGGCGCCGCCATATTCGGGGTCGATCGTCGCGCCGAGCAGGCCGAGCGCGCCCATTTCCGGCATGATCTCGCGGTCGAAACGCTCATCGAGAAACGCCGAAGTGACGCGCGGCAGCAACGCATCGGTGGCGTAAGCGCGCGCGGTGTCGCGGACCATCCGCTCCTCGTCGCTGAGTTCGGCGTCGAGCTGGAGCGGGTCGAGCGGGTCGAGCGCTTCGATGCGCTGCGGATCGGCGGGGGCCATGGAAAAGGGCTTTCTCTGTATGGCGAGCAGCCCTTTCGGGACGCGCGCTAGGGGGTCGGTGCCGCGGTGCTGCGGGCGATTGCGGCAGCCGGACTGTCGCGCGGCTCCAATATCGCGGCGGTCTCGATCAGGTCAAGCGCACGCCGTGCTTCGTGATAGCGCCGCGCGTCGATCAGCCAAGCATTGGCGACCGCTGCTCCCGGCATCGCCTCGACCTCGGCGATCGCCTTGTCGGCCTGTCCGGCGGCGAGATAGCGCCGCGCGCGTTCCAGCCGTTCCGACGCACGCGGCGACTGCGTTCCGGCCGCCCTCACCACGAACAATTCGCCCATCTCGCGGCGGAACGCAGTCCACAGGCTGCCGCCGTCGTCGGTGCCGCGACCGACGAGCTGCGGCGCCAGCGTGTCGAGGTCGGTACGCAATTGTTCCAATGTCACCGGATCGCGCGAGGTTTCGATGATCGTCTTGACCGCATTCGGCTGGTCGTCACCGAAGCGCAGGCGCAGCTGCGCGTCGAGATAGCCGAGCGACAAGCCGCGATCAAGCGCGCGGCGGACGGCAAAGGCTACCAGCAGCCCCTCGGCGCGCGAGGCATTGCCCGATGCCGACTGGGCCTCGAGCGTGATCCGCGACAGCCGCTGTTCCAGCTCGGCAACGCGCGCCGCCAGCGCATTGGCGCCATCGACCGGTGCGACCAGTAGCGGCTGCTCGGTTGCAACATCCTTTGGGGCGGCACCCGCGACCAGTAGCGGATCGACCATTGCGCCGACCGCCGCCGGATCGACGGCCTTGGCTGCCGGAGCAGCGCGATCGCCAGCCAGCCAGCGGCTGGCTGCCCAGCCGCCGCCGATCACACCGATCAGCAACAGCAGCAGTGCGGCGATCAGCAGCAGGCGAAAGGATGGCCCCCTGGCCGGGGCCACCGCCTCGACGGGCGCCGGGCTGTCGATATTGTCGATTGCCATATGTCTCTTTCGAACGACCCTATTTTTCGCCCTTGTGGCACAAAGCGGCCGCCAGTGCCAACATTCCGGCGTCGGTCGGCTGCGCGCTCGCGGTCCGCGCGG
>JAHCKJ010000241.1 GCA_026125835.1 Sphingopyxis sp. | reverse complement strand
TTGACGACACCGGCCACGGCGTCCGAGCCATAGATCGCCGAATTGCCGCCGGTGATGACGTCCACGCGTTCGAGAAGGTCTACCGGAATGGTGTTGGTATCGACGTCGTACGACCCGGGCGAGGACGTCACGTGCCGACGACCGTTGACCAGCACCAGTGTCCGCTCGGTGCCCAAGCCACGAAGATCGAGCAGGTTGATACCCGCGGTGCCGATAAAGCGGGTCGAGTTCGCCTGACTGAACGTCGCGCGCAGCGATGGCAATTCGTTGAGCGCGTCGCCAAGCTGGATGTCGCCGCGGTCGGTGAGGTCTCCGACGGGAACGGTGGTCAGCGGCACAGACGAATCAAGATTGGGACGGGCGATACGCGAGCCGGTAACGATGATCGTATTCCGATCCGAATCCTCGGACGTCGTGGTCGATGTGGTGGTCGTGTCGATCGTCTCCACGGCCTGCTGAGCGAAAGCTGGCTGGCTTACGGACACGGCCACTGCAAAGGCAGCGGCACCCGTAAGCAGGTGCGACTTGTTCATGGATAACTCCCCGGTTGCCCGTTCGAAAACTGGAAGGAACGGATTGCGTCCAAGAAAGACCGAAATCGCAACGCGCACAACCCCTTCATGACGAATTTCTGACGTCTCGCGGTCATCTCGTTATGAATGTGTCATTTTTGCCACAACAACGTGGCGCGTCGCGTGGGCAGCGGAGGTCGGCGTTGAAGCGATGTCGGGCAATTAAATCATGCCGGAACCGCTGGCGCGGTGTGAATATGTCGACATGATGGCGTCGGATAAAATGATATTGCCAGTCGGCGATTTAAATCGCCGTTGCCGGGTGGCGGCGTTATGCTGCGCCGCAACAGTCCGATTGAACCGTCCCGCGATGCCCGAACTCGGTCTGTGTCGAGTCGTTTGCCGGTCCACCGCGCATGTTGCGGCGCATCATGAATTGATGCTAGGACCGCCACGGTCATTTCAGGCGCGGGGTGGCGATGTCCGCCGACTGTGCGCCCACCAGGAGCAAGGGTTACGATGGCGAAGTCCAAAGCGGCGGCGGACGACGGCGTCGTCACGATCAAGAAATATGCCAACCGGCGGCTCTATGACACCGAACGCAGCTGTTACATCACGCTGGAGGATCTGGGCGCGATGGTGCGCGACGGGCGCGAGTTTCGCGTCGTCGACGCGAAGAGCGGCGATGACATCACGCACAATGTGCTGACGCAGATCATCATGGACACCGAAACGCGCGGCGAGACGTTGCTGCCGGTCAATTTTCTGCGCCACCTGATCGGCATGTACGGCGACAAGATGCAATCGATGGTCCCGCAAGATCTGGAAGCGTCGATGGCGGCGTTCCGCAAGAACCAGCAGGACGTGCGCGCGGCGTTCGAAGGGGCGCTGGGCGCCAATCCGCTGGCGGAAATGGCGCGCCGCAATATGGAGATATTCCAGCAGGCCGCTGGCGCCTTCATTCCGGGCGCGGGAACGTCCAAAGCCAAGGATGCCGAGATTGCGGCGTTGAAGGCCGAAATCGCCGAGCTCAAGGCCGAGCTGGCGAAAAAGTAACGAGCGGCGCGAGTGCGCCCGTAAACACGGAAAATCGAGACACATGGTTAAACATGCGCTGAGCGTAACCCGGCAGGCCGACTTTGCGGCCTGGTATCAGGATGTCATTGCCGAGGCCGATCTGGCCGAAGAATCGGGCGTGCGCGGCTGTATGGTGATCAAGCCGTGGGGCTATGGCATCTGGGAACGCATCCAGACGGTGATGGACGCGGCGATCAAGGATGCCGGGGTCCAGAATTGCTACTTTCCGCTGTTCATACCGTTGAGCTTCTTTGAAAAGGAAGCCGACCATGTCGATGGTTTTGCAAAAGAAATGGCGGTCGTCACCCACCACCGGTTGATCGGTGACGGCAAGGGCAAGCTGGTTCCCGACCCCGAGGCGCGGCTGGAAGAGCCGCTGATCGTCCGCCCGACGTCGGAAACGGTGATCGGCGCCGCAATGAGCCGCTGGGTGCAAAGCTGGCGCGACCTGCCGCTGAGGGTCAATCAATGGGCGAATGTCGTGCGCTGGGAAATGCGCACCCGCATGTTCCTGCGCACCAGCGAATTCCTGTGGCAGGAAGGCCATACCGCGCACGCCGACCGCGACGACGCGATGGCCGAAACCTTGCGTGCGCTGGAAATGTATCGGGCCTTTGCCGAGGATGTGCTGGCGATGCCCGTCGTCGCGGGTGAGAAGCCGGAGAACGAACGCTTCCCCGGTGCGGTCGCGACCTATTCCATCGAAGCGATGATGCAGGACGGCAAAGCGCTACAGGCCGGAACGTCGCACTATCTCGGCACCGGTTTCGCCGAAGCCGCGGGTATCCGCTATCAGGACAGGGACGGCGGCCACAGCCTGTGCCACACGACGAGTTGGGGCGTGTCGACGCGGATGATCGGCGGTGTCATCATGACGCATGGCGACGATGACGGCCTGCGCTGTCCGCCGCGCATCGCGCCGCACCAGATCGTCATCGTGCCGATGCTGCGCGACAACGATGAGGACGCGGCGATCCTCGATTATTGCCGTGACCTCGAAACCGATCTGAAAGCGCTCGACGCGTTTCGCGAGCCGTTGCGCGTCCATCTTGATGCGGGTGCGGCCAAGGCGCAAACCAAGCGCTGGGGCTGGGTCAAGAAAGGCGCGCCGGTCATCGTCGAGGTCGGGCCGCGCGACGTCGCGGGCGGCAATGTCGCGGTGATCCGCCGCGACCGGCTGTACAAGGATGACGGCAAGCTGAATGCAGCCTTCATCGCGAAGGGTGATTTTGTCGCGGACGCGGTGGCGGTGCTTCAGGATATTCAGACGGGCCTGTATGCCGAGGCGAAGCAGCGCCTCGACACCAATATCCGCCGCGATGTCACCGACCTGGCCGCTCATTTCAAGGGTGACGACAAATTGGTCGGCTGGGCTGAAGTGCAATGGTCGCGCCCGACCGGCGCCGCGCTTGACAAGATCGTCGAGCAGTTGAAAGCGTTGAAGCTCACGATGCGCAACACGCCGATGAACGCCGCGCCCGCCGACGGCGCCTGCATCTTCACCGGCGAACCCGCGGTCGAGCGGGTGCTGATAGGACGAACCTATTGATTTTGTTCGCGCGGAGACGCGGAGATGCGGAGGGATCGCGCTATCCGCAAAGCGGCCTTCTGTTTCCGGCGCTGCGCCACGGCGCGTCGGCGGAAAAGATCGGGAATCTGTCGGCCCGAACGGTCCTCTCCGCGTCTCCGCGTCTCCGCGCGAACCAATTGGACGCAGCGCGATGAAAAAAACCAAGCCGCAACCCGGCCTGCCCTCGCGCGATCAGATCCTGCGCTTTATCGAGGAGAGCAAGGAGGCCGTTGGAAAGCGCGAAATTGCCAAGCATTTTGGCCTGCGCGGCAACGACAAGCTCGCGTTGAAGGCGCTACTCAAGGACATGACCGACGAGGGGCTGGTCGATCTCGCCCCGGGCCGCGCGTTTCACAAGCATGGCGGGCTGCCGCGGGTGACGGTGCTGCGCGTCGTCGCGATCGAG
>JAHCKJ010000240.1 GCA_026125835.1 Sphingopyxis sp. | reverse complement strand
GTCGCCGATCGCCGACTGGCGCGCGTCGGGCAGGAAATAGAGCCAGTGACCAAGCGGCGGCACGGTTGCCGGAGCCACCGGATCATGATCGAGCAGCGCCGCCAGCCCGACGAGCGGGGCCGCAGCCGCGACATCGTGCCGCGTTTCGCTGCGTCCGATCCAGGCGGAAAAATCCTCCATGACTCAAAAACTCTTGGGCAGGCCGAGCGCGTGGGTCGCGACATGGCTCAGGATCAGATTGGTGCTGACCGGGGCGACCTGATAGAGGCGCGTCTCGCGGAATTTGCGTTCGATGTCATATTCTTCCGCAAAGCCGAAACCGCCGTGCGTCTGAAGGCACATATCGGCGGCGTACCAGCTGGCTTCGGACGCCAGCATCTTCGCCATATTGGCCTCGGTGCCGCAATCCTCGTCGGCGTCGAACAGCCGAGCCGCCTTGTCGACCATCTCCGCCGCAGCCGATATTTGGACATAGGCCCGCGCGATCGGAAACTGGACGCCCTGATTTTCGCCGATTGCCCGGCCGAACACGTTGCGGTCGCGCGCATAGGCCGTCGCCCGGTCGATGAAGAAGCGACCGTCGCCGATACATTCGGCGGCAATCAGGATGCGCTCGGCGTTCATCCCCGACAGGATGTATCGAAAGCCCTGGCCCTCCTCGCCGATCAGGTTGGCGGCGGGCACGCGCACGTCGTCGAAGAACAGCTCCGTCGTTGCGTGGTTCAGCATCGTGCGGACCGGGCGGATGGTCAGGCCGTTGCCGACGGCATCGCGCATATCGACCAGCAGCACGCTCATCCCGTCGGATGGCTTGGCGCATTGTTCGCGCGGCGTTGTGCGGCATAACAGGATCATCAGGTCCGAATGTTCGGCGCGGCTGATCCAGATTTTCTGGCCGTTGACGATATAGTCGTCGCCATCCCGCCGGGCAAAGGTTGCGATCCTTGTGGTGTCGGTGCCGGCGGTCGGTTCGGTCACCCCGAACGCTTGCAGTCGCAGCTCGCCGCGCGCGATCGCGGGCAGAAAGCTCTGTTTCTGTTCGTCAGAGCCGTGCTTCAGCAATGTGCCCATCGTGTACATCTGGGCATGACAGGCGCCGCCGTTGCAGCCCGAACGGTGGATCTCCTCGAGCACCGCGGTCGCCGCGCCGAGACCCAAACCCGATCCGCCATAGGCTTCCGGGATCAGCACCGATAAAAAGCCCGCTTCGGTCAGGGTGCGGACAAATTCGTTCGGATAAATGCGGTCGCGATCCAGTCTTTGCCAATAGTCGCCCGGAAATCGCGCGCACAGACGTCGCACGGCTTCGCGAATTTCGGGATGGCTTTGCGGCTGGGCTTCGGACATCGGCACGGGCTCTCCCTGATCGTCAACCGATCCTTAGGACGGCAGCGCGCCGCGCGCCAAGGTTGAATCGAAAGCGACCGCCCTCTTTCAACGCGGTGTCTAATCGGGCTATGACACCGCCGTTGAGTCAGGAGTCCCCCATGTCCGAGGTCCAGTCCTTTGTGTCCGATCGCCGCGGCGCCTTCGGGCGGCAGCTGGTGGCGCACCGCAAGCGCGACGGCCGCTCGCAATTGGCGCTCGCGCTCGACGCCGGGGTATCCTGCCGCCATCTGGGCTTTCTGGAAACCGGCCGGGCCAGACCCAGTGCCGACATGGTGGAGCGACTGGCGGGGGCGCTCCGCCTGTCGGGCATGGACCACGACCGGCTGTTGCTGGCCGCAGGGTTGGCGCCGCGCTTTGCCGACCGGATCCGCGACACCGGGACGTTGGGGATGCGTGCTTTCGACGCGGCCATCGCGCTCGCCACATCGACGTCGGTCGCGCGGTCGACCGCGATCGCCGCCGAATTTTTCGCCGGGATCGGCATCGACCATTTCATCACCGGCACGTTGCGCGGCGCGCCTGCCGGATGGGACATCAGGCGCGATGCCGGCGGCTGCCCGGCGACCGCGTGGCTCCGCCACAATGACACGCATCGCTATCGCAACGTGGATTATCTCGTTCGCGCCACCGCAGCGCGCAGTCGCGGCTTTTTCTGGAGCGACATTCCGGCGGCGGTGATGAACGATACCCAGCGCCGCATCCTGGCCGAAGCGCGCGATTTCCGGATCAGCGACGGTTTCGTCCTGCCGATCCCGATGGGCGACGGGTCGGTTCGCGCCTTTTCGTCGTGGGGCGAGCGCGTTGACACCGCTGCCGAGGCGCGCATTGCGGCGTCGCTGGTGGCACGGGCGCTGGTGGAAAATCTGGACGACCTGAAACGCCTACCTGCGGGGTAGTGGCGCGCGGCGCGAACCGCTGACACCGTGCGGCTCCACCATGGGGAGCGGATAATGAACAGGCGAGAGGTTTTTGCAGGCACGCTGGCGGGCGGCGCCGCGCTGGCGCTGGCGGGAACAGCGGCGCATGCGGCACCGCGCGCGGGGATGGCGAGCCCGGTTTGGGTCACGGCGACCGACGGCACGCGCCTGTATGTGCGCAGCTGGGGCAGCGGCGCGCCGATCCTGTTCCTGTCGGGCTGGGCGCTGTCGTCCGAAATGTGGGCTTATCAGATGGCGGCGCTGTCCGAGCGCGGGTTTCGCTGCATCGCCTTTGACCGGCGCGGCCACGGGCGGTCGGACGATCCCGGTCAGGGTTATGATTATGCGACGCTGGGCGGCGATGTTGACGCGGTGCTGACCGCGCTGGACGTAAGCGGTGCGACCGTGGTCGCGCATTCGATGAGCGGCGGCGAGATTTTGAGCTATTTGGAGAGGCAGGGGGCGACGGCAAGGGTGGCCCGAGTCCTGTTCCTCGCGACGACCTTGCCCTGTCTGACCGCCAAGCCCGACAATCCCGCAGGGGTTCCGGCGGCGGCGTTCGACCGGATGCGGCAGCAATTCTATACCGATTTTCCGCAGTGGATCGAAACGAACAGCGATCCTTTCGTGGTTCCGGAAACCAGCCCGCTGATGCGCCAATGGATCAAGAATATCATGCTTGGCACGTCGCTTCGCGCGGTTATCGATCTGAACCGCGCGATGACCGCGGCGGATTTTCGCGGCGGGCTGGGCGCGCTCACCTTGCCGACGCTGTTCATTCACGGCGACAGGGACGCGTCGGCGCCGCTGGCCCTCACGGCAGAGCCCGCGTCCAAGCTGCCGAAACAGGCAAAATTGATCGTCTACGAAGGCGCGCCGCACGGATTGTTCGTGACGCATATCGCGCGGCTCAATGCGGATATCGAGGCGTTTGCGCGGCCATAAGGGGCGATCGTTTGTCCCTTGCCGAAATAGGCAAAATCATTGGTTCCCCGATAATTTAACGGTTCCGACCGTTCAGCTGGCCCGGCCGTAGGCTCGCAGGAAAGTGTCGACGGCGGCTTCGACCCGTTGCCGGGTCGCCTCGCCGGTCGGCGGCGCGCCGAAGCGTAGTTCGACATCGCCAAATCCTTTGCACATCGCGGCAAATTGTTCCGCGGCCAGCCCGGGGTTTTCGATCGACAGTCCGCCACCATCCGCTGCCGCCGTCAAAAAGGCGGGCGGCTGTTCGGCACCGACATCTACAATCTGTCCGACAATGAGCTCGTCGATTT